>CAZUAM010000228.1:0-1049 GCA_964618095.1 uncultured Planctomycetaceae bacterium
CCGTGTCGACCATAAAGCTACCAATCGTAGCAATGACAGCTTGAAAGGGGTGGGGATTAGGCTGTTAGGGGATTAGGCTGTTAGGGGATTAGGCTGTTAGGATTTTAGGCTGTTAGACCGTTACCGATCAAATCTTGCGCAAAACGGCAAGAACTTTTTCGTGCAAGTCGATCTATCCCGTGATTTGTAGGATAAAACGGACGTTTGGAATCCTGCGAAGTTTTGAAAAGGTAACAGCATAGACCTCCAAAAACCAGCAAAAACACCTATCGAAAATCCTGTATGGTTCCGGCTCGTCCGGGTTAGGATACAGAACGAGTGCAACGATGCGTGACCATTCCAAACTGAAGGCGTTTCAGTTGGCTGATCAACTGGCCATTCTCGTCTATCAGGCAACTCGTTGCTTCCCCAGAGAGGAGCTTTTCGGTCTGCGGGCGCAGATGCGGCGGGCGGCAGTGTCCGTCGCCTCGAACATTGTGGAAGGCTGCGCTCGCCGCACCCAAGCCGATTACCTCCATTTTCTGGATATCGCATTCGGTTCGTTCCGGGAGCTCGAGTATCAAGTCTCGTTGGCCCATCGGCTTGACTACCTGAGAACCGACGCATACGAACTCCTTCACGAGAAGCGCATCGAGACGTCCGAGGTTCTTGCCGCTCTGATTCGTTCACTACGAAAGAAACCCTAACACCGTAACAGCCCAACACCCTAACAGCCTAGCGGCCTCATGTTGCATCGGTGAGCTGCAAAGCGTGGAGTTCTTCTGGCCCAACTCGTAAGCCGCAAGGGGCTCAGTGATCAGTGTGCTCCACGCGGCTGGTCGCTGCTCCGGCGGCGAAGCGGGTGGTGATCTGCTGGCCGGGTGTCAGCTCGGCCGCGTCGCGAACGATCCGGCCGTCGGCCGTCCGCTGCGTCAGGCTGTATCCCCGACCCAACACGGCCAGCGGGCTGAGCGACTGGAGTTGCGAGGCCGCCGCGTCGGCCTGCTGCCGTGGGGGGACCCCCCCCCCCCCGGAGACAACGGCCCGCCGCGCACCCGACGACAGACACC
>CAZUAM010000228.1:1059-10052 GCA_964618095.1 uncultured Planctomycetaceae bacterium
CGGCCGTGCGACCCGCCGCCGGCGGCGGATCGCACGGGCCAGGTGCGACTCGGCCTCGTCCAGCCGCCGGGCCAGCTCGTGCACGCGATCGTGTGGCCGGCGGAAGACGTAATGGCGGGCCAGGGCGTCCAGCCGTGATCGGGCCGCCGACGCCCGTGTTCGCAGCGCGGTCAACAGCCGCCGCTGGTACTGCCGCAATCCGGCGGCCAACTCGTCGGCGGCCGGGGCCACCAACTCGGCCGCCTCGCTGGGCGTCAGCGCCCGAACGTCGGCTACCAGGTCCGAGAGGGTCACGTCGATTTCGTGGCCGACCGCCGAGATCACCGGAATCCGCGAGGCGAAGATCGCCCGGACTACCGCCTCTTCATTGAATGCCCAAAGGTCTTCCAGGCTGCCGCCGCCGCGGGTGACCACCAGGCAATCGACCGGCGGTGCGAGCCGATTGACCTGCTTGATGGCGTCGGCGATCTCCTCGGCGGCCCCCTCCCCCTGGACCCGGCTGGGGACGATCAGCACGTCGGCCCCTCGCCAGCGGCGGCCGAGCACCTGGAGGAAATCGCGGATCGCCGCCCCGGTCGGACTGGTCACCACCGCGATCCGGCGGACAAACCGGGGCAGCGGCTGCTTGCGGTCGGCCGCGAACAGCCCCTCGCGGGCAAGCCTTTCCCGAAGCTGCCTCAGCGCCAGTTCCAGCGCCCCCAGCCCCTTCGGTTGGACTTGTTCGACGATCAACTGGTAGCTTCCCCGGGGGGCGTACACGTCGATGTGTCCGCGGCAGATCACCTCCAGCCCGTCGTGCAGGTCGAATCGCAGCCGGGAGGCCGTGCTCCGCCAGATCGCCGCCCGAAGCTGGGCACGGTCGTCCTTCAGTGTCAGGTAGACGTGGCCGGAGCGTGGCCGGGCGAGATTCGAGATCTCGCCGGCGACCCAAACCGTGGGAAACGCAGTCTCCAGCAGGTCCTTGATCTGAGAGGTCAACTCCCAGACCGACAGCACCCGCTGTTCGACGGGGTCTTCAGAGAACAGATCACGGGCCGTCATGGGGGAACACCACCGAGGGACCCACAGATTATAGGGAAACGCCGCCGCCGCGATAGTGCCGAGGTACCTGGTTACGGTCTGCCCGATCGCACTCAACGCCCGCTGGCGGTGGCCCGCGAAGGCTCGGCGTGCGGCTCGGACTGCCCGACCTCTTTCCAGCAATGGGGGCCGGCCAGGACGGCGGGGGCGTCGACGCGTTGGGGGAACCGCCGGGCGTGGCGGGGCCGGAGGATGTACTGGCCCACCTTTCGGGTTGCCGACTCGGCCCAGGCCTCGGCCTCGTCGGTCAGACGGTTTAGGAGCTGCTCGATCTTTCGGCGAAAGTGCTCCAGCCCGCCGCGATCCAGTCCCGGCGGGACGTGGAGCTCGCCACTGGACACGGCCCGGGCACGGCTGAAAGGCCGCGGGATGGCAAACCGGTCCCAACTCCCAAGCCGCCAGGGCCGATCGTAGCCGTAGCCGGTCGCCACCAGCGGCAACTGGAGCCGGGAGGCCAGGAAGACCGCGCCCGGGGCCAGCCGCCGCCGGGGTCCGCGGGGTCCGTCGGGCGTGATCGTCAGGTGCATCTTTTGGCTCTTGCGGAGCAGCTCGCGAATCGCCGCCACGCCGCCGCGGTTGGTCGAGCCGCGTACGAAGTCGAATCCCAGGTGATAGGCCGCGTGAGAGAGGATCTCGGCGTCGCGGTGCCGGCTCAGCAGCATCGCCAGGTTGCAGTGCCCGCGCAGGTAAATCGGAAACAGGATGTACTCGTGCCAAAAGATATAGATCTTCTGTCCCCGGCACGTCGGCTGGGCCGGATCAATGGCCGGATCGTAGAAGGCAACCTTGTAATCCAGGGTGCCCATCCAATGGCGAGCGGCCGCGGTACCCAGCAGACCGCCAAGCTTGTTCAGCAGTGGAATGTTGAGCTTCATGGTTCGGGCATCCTTGCCGCGTCGGGTGTTACTAAGCCGCAAGCGGCTTATTATCCTTTCTCGTTCCACTCGCCGGAGAACACTTCCACGGCGGGGCCGGTCATATAGACGTGATTGTCGTCGGCCCAGTGGAGTTCCAGATCGCCGCCCGGCAGGTGGGCGAGGATCTTTCTTCCGGTCCGCTCGGCCAGCACGCCGGCCACACAGACCGCACTGGCGCCGGTGCCACAGGCCAACGTCTCGCCGGAGCCCCGCTCCCAGACGCGGATGCGGACTTCGGCCGGCGAGATCACCTCGACGAATTCGGCGTTGACGCGGTTGGGAAAGTGGGCGTCGGTTTCAATCTGGGGGCCGATTTCCAGCACCCAACGATCGGTCAGCTCATCGACAAAGGCGACACAATGAGGGTTACCCATCGAGACGCAAGTGACCTGAAGTCTCTCTCCGCCCACGTTCAAGTCGACGGCGACCACGGGGCCGCCCTCGAACAAGGGGTTGCCCGGCAGGGTGGTGGGGATCTGCTGCGGCTTGAGGATCGGCTCTCCCATGTCCACCCGTACCCGGCCGACCCGGCCATCCACCACGTCCAGGTCGAGGGTCAAGACGCCGGCGCCGGTCTCAATCTGGAGAGTGTCCTTTCGGCTCAGCCCGTGATCGTAGACGTACTTTGCCAGGCAGCGGACGCCGTTTCCGCACATTTCGGCCTCGGAGCCGTCGGCGTTGAACATCCGCATCTGCGCGTCTGCGACCCGGGAGGGGCAGATCAGGATCAGCCCGTCGCCGCCAACGCCGAAATGCCGATCGCAGGCCCGCCGGGCCAGTTCGGCCGGGCTGTCGGGCGCCGGCTGCCGGAAGCAATCGACGTAAATATAGTCGTTGCCCGCCCCGTGCATCTTCGTGAAACGCATGGCCGCAGTTCTGCCGGGTAATGGATGATGCTGGACGGGGTATTCTAGAAGATCGGCCCCCGCCGGGCAACACTTATTGGGCATTTTCCGTAGAGGGCCGCGGACGGTGGTCGCGCGCAGACAACACGTATGAGCAGTGTGGCCAGAAGCGCGACGGCCGGTCACCGGGTTTCGGCGCGACCAGCGGTCGCGGCTTTATGTGGGGGAGGGCAGCGGTGGCGGCTTTGCGAGAGTCAGCCACTCAGATCGAGTAGGTTACCGCTTTGTCCGGTGGCGTCCTTGCTTTGCGGTTGGGCAGGCGGGCCGGACTGGTCTTCGGCCTGTTCGGCGTTTTTGGCTTCCGGCGGAGGTTCCCAGGGGCGACGGCCGTCGGCGTCCCGCTCGGCCGTTTCGTGGTCCTCGCCGTCGGTTTGTCCGATTCCGGCGGCAGAGTCGGCCTTTTGATCGCTTTCGGCGCGGCGCTGCTGGGCCACGGCCTCCTGCTCAGTCCGCTCCGGCTCCGACCCCTTGGTCTGCGCCAGCGGCGAGCCGGCCACACTGCCGGCGACTCCTCCCAATGGACCCACGCTCATGAGGAATCTCCCCTTCGGTTCGGGCTGCCGGCCCACTTCGCCCGACAGCCTGTTGCAGTGGCAACCGAGGTTGGCGACTCAAGTCGGCTAATCAAGTATAGTCTACGGTCTTCGCTGATGAACGCCGGCGGCCAACGACGGCCGATCGGCCGTCGTCGACTGATCCGGGTTTACTTTCGATTCCAACTTCTGCTCCCGACGTTGGGCATCCAGTGCCGTGTTTGCGGGAAACGGGACTGTGGGTTGGTGCCCTTTTGCAGGTCCTCCTGTAATAGCTGCAACGCCTGGCCGACGACGGGGAAAGGTTCGTTTCGGATTTCGGGGTTCTGCAAGGTTCCGCCGGCGTGGATCAGCATGATTTGCTGGCTGGCGCCGCTCAGGAGCTCCTTGATCAGCGGTAGATCGCCTCGTCCCACGATGGCGTTGAAGGTCATCCGGATCGATTGCTGAAAGTCCATCTCGCCGTAGCCCAGCAGGCTGATTGCGTCGCCGTTGAAGTTGATGGGGTCGAAGTAGACGTGTCCTCCGTCGATGCGGAAGGCGATATCGCTGGTGCTGAAGGCGGTCTGGTCAGGCGGGCGGATGCTGAGGATCTTCAAGAGGGCAATCATCAGCGGCAACTCGTAGACGTCGCCTTGGCGAAGCTGGATCGCGCCTCGACCACCCAGCCCGTTGAGGCTCCGGCCGCTGCCTCGCAGGTCGGCGGTGGCCGTGATTTTTCCCCGCAGGTTCTGCCGCCCGGCCATCACTTCCTGGGCAAACCGGCTGAGGTCGGCCTGCGACAAGGTGGCCCGCAACCCGTAGCGCGGCTCGGTCCCCAGCATGATCCAGGCGTCGCCGTAGACGGTTCCGCCGAAAAGTTTGGCCGTCAGCGGCCGGGGCTTCCGGTTGTGGCCGGTCTCCTGACCGTGCCGCGTTGTCCGCAGTACGGGGTCGGGAGACCCTCGCACAACGCCTTCGTTTCGTTGGCGATCCACCCAGGAACCCAGCAATACCTGCCGGTCGTCGATCCACAGCGGCCCCATGACCCGGGTGAACTGGAGATCCTTGTAGGTCAGCGAGTCGATGTCCAGTTCGCCGCGGGAGTAGAAGTGGCGGCCGTCGGATGCCCCTGCCAGCCTCACACTGCCGCTGAGGTTTTCCAGCTTGACACCGTAATCGATGCCGGCCGCCGGGCGAAAAATGACCGTCAGATCCCAGCGCGATCGGACCGCATTGCCCAGCCCGGCGCCGCCCTCCAGGGCGAGCTCCCCGTGGAGATTGATTGGGCCACTGGGCTTCAGCTCGATGATGGCCTTCTTCAGCCGGGGGGGCAGGGCCTGGATCAAGTTGCGATCGTCCGGACGAAGCCCGTCGGCCGTGAGCCCCTTGAGTTGGAGACTCCAGCTTCCGTCGGGTAGGAGATCGCACTCGCCGCCGGTGGCCGAGATCTTGACCCGCCCATGCTCCGCCCTGAAGCCCTTGAGCGTCACGTTCCCGTCCTTGTAGACCAGCACTACCCGCAGCGTCCCCATGCGGTAGGGAAAGTGCACGGGTTCGATCGAGGTGCTGTCGCCTTTTGGGCAGGCAGTCACAGCCACGCTGAGACGGTTCTGCTTAAGCTCCGGCTGATAGTACACGTCGGCGACGAGATCGACGGTTCCCTGCGGCCTCAGGTTCCTCCATGCCAGTTGGATGTCCGGGCCCAAGGCGGCGTAGAGTTCCTCATCCAGCGGGACGTTGGTGCCGCGCAGCCGGAAGTAGAGTTGCCGGCCCCGTTGCGCCGAAGTCAGCCATCCCTGCTGGCAGGTTACCCGGCCGGTGTCGTTGGTCCCCTCCAGCCCGTGACACGTCCATTCGTCGTCCAGCATCTCTAACGTGCCGCAGATGTTGCTCAGCGGGTAGGGGAAGTTCTCGTACCACATCGAGCAGCGATTCAGGTCGATCGCGAAGTGCCTGTGCAACGGTCCTCCCGGCACGTCTCGCCAGATACGTATCCGGAGGTCGACCGTCCCGCTGGGATGGAGCGAACCGACGAAGGCCCGGGGCTTATCACTCAGTGCGTCCAGGAGCTTCTTGTCCAGCCGCAGGTCTTCTCCGCTGGCCTTGAACCAGCCCGACGGGCTGGAACTCGGATTATAGACTTCGGCGTTCAACTGGACTGCCTGGCTACCGCTATACGCCGTCAGATCCGCTTCCACACAGTCGCCCTTGGGCGTTTCTTTCCATTTCAATGTCCCTTTGCCGTGCTCGAGCCGGTAGGGAAACTTGAAGTAGGCAAAGGAGACGTTGAGAAACTCGACGGAGAGATGCGGGTGCCAGGTCTGCCCGTCGAAGTAAAGCGTCAGGCCGGCATTGATTTGGCCCTCCGGGCGGTAGTTTTGCCACTGGTCCTGGAGCGTTTCAGGAAGGCGTTCGAACAACGGCCGGTCGAGCTCCAACTGGCGGATTTCGGCCTCGAGCCAGAGGGGGCTCTTGCCCAACTCGAATCCCGCCTGGCGGGCTGAAAGACTGCGGATTTCAGCCTGGCCGCTCTGGGCAGCCAAGTCGTCGATGACGAAACCGCCGTTGCTGACGTGAAACGTCGCTCGCAGGTCGGTCAGCGGATGGGGCAGCCGAGGGTCGTCCAGAGTTCCGCGAACGATCCGGCCGGAAAGATCGAATCGGTACGGCGACTCCTCCGCCGGATTGTAACTTACGCGAAAGCTGAGCGTACCTTGAGCCCTCAGTTCCCGCAGCACGGCCAATTTCGCGGCAAGCGGTCCGGGCAGAGCGTCGGAGAACTCGGGCGATACGTCCAGCCCTTCGATCCTGCCGCTGCACGTCCAGTCCAGCGTCTGGGGGTCGACCGAGCCCTCGACTTCCACTCCGCGGAGATGATCCGCGCTGAGGGTCCCCCGGAACTTGCGCACGTGCGGGGTCGGACTTGTGGTGTCGGGCGGGCTGAGCGTGCCGCTGAGCTGGCGTAGCGTGAGTGTGCTGGAGGGCGTCTTGAGCGGATCGAAGATCTCGACGGAGCCGTTCTGGATCGTCACTTCGGGAGGACGTTCGCAGAACCTCGGCAGGGGAAGCAGCTTGGCCGCACTCCAGGTCCCGTCGGGCCGGCGGGTGGCCCGCAGCGTGGGACGGCGAATCGTGATCCGTGTGATCTGAAGCTCTCCCCCGACCAGGTCCGGCAACTCGGCCGTGCAGCTCAGGAAGAGTTCGTCGCAGTAGATCAACTCGGCGCGGGGTCCCTCTGCACCAGGTTCGAGAATCGACAGTCCGTGAACCTCGATTCCCTTGCCCTCCACCAGTTCGGCCGACCGGACGGTGACCTTCAGGCCGGCGTAATGCTGGGCGAGCCGCTGCTGCACGGAGCAACGAATCTCCTCGTCGACCCGGTAGTAGACGTAGAACGCCGTCACCGCCAGCCCGAGCACACCCAGCAGCAGGCCCCACTTGAAGCAGAACCAACAGACGTTGATCACACGCTTGAAGATCAGGAGCAACCCTCCCTGGTCTCAATTTGCAATTTACAATCTGCAATTCTCAATTTGCAATCCTCAACTCTCGGTCTTGGCGCCCTTGCCCCATGATCCAACCACCCCCGCCGCCAGCACGATGACCCCCAGCATGGCCGGCTGGCGATAGCGGATCGAGCTGACAAATACCATGTGCAACACGGTGAAATAGACCGCCGGTAGCCAACACATGATGTACGGCCAGCCGCGGCGGATCGTTCTGGCAGCCCCGACGGTCCCCAAAGCCAGGATGGGGACGTAGGTGAAAAGGACCGCCAGCCGGATCGGCCAGCCGGAAAAACGGGCTTCGTTGGGCCAGACGTTCCCGATCCGCACCAGCTTGACTGCGGCCAACCGGGCCACCCTTGCCGGATTGTCTCGGGCGAAGGCCCGGGCCGCGACCCGGAACCGACGGTCCAACTCGATCTCCAACGCCGCGTCCCGCGGCACTTCGCCGCTGGCCGCTCGCCGGCGGAGGTCCTTGACGGGCTCCGGGGCCAGGTCCATGTTGCTGGCCCCGGTGGCCTGCGGGTTCAGGCCGTCGTAGAGGCTGGCCCCGACTTGTAACGTGGTGGGCACGAACCGGCCGGACAATCGGGCATTTCGGATCCACCAGGGCGTCATGGCGGCGATCAGCCCGGCCAACATGGCGGCCCCGACCCACGCATTTCGCCCTCTTCCTCCAGGAGGAGGCCGGAATGAGGACAAGCGGGAATCGGCCCTCGCGCCGTGATTCCCAACCAAGAGCCCAACCACCGCGGCAAGCGGCGTAAACAGCAGCCAACTGGGTCTGACTAGCGTCGCGGCCCCGGCCACCACGCCGGCCAGCACGGCCGGCACTACGGCCCGCCGCGGCGACTCGGCCTTCCACGCGCCCGTCCAGAGTGCCAACTGCAACAGCATCAACGCGCAGAACGGCGCTTCGCTCAGCACGAGGGCGCTGATCGCGATGGCACCGGGATAGATCGTGGCCACGGCGGCGGCGATCAGACCCGCCCGGGCGTCGAAAAGCTCTTTTGCCAGCCACCAGACACCTGCGACCGCCAACGTGCCAAAGACGGCACTTTGCGCGCGAGCCCAGATCGGCGACGGCCGCTCGCCGGCGATGCGGAAGATGGGCGCCAGCAGGAGCGGATAGCCGGGCGTGCGGAAGATTTGCGCCCTTTCGGGGCCGTACCGGTAGGGCCGGCCCTGGGCAATCGCCCGGCCCAGCGTCCAATAGCTTTCGCTGTCGCCGAACTCGAACCGTGCATCCTGCCGATTCAGCCGCGACTGGCAGTAGAGCCCGGCGGCCAGGCGTGCCGCCAGCGCTACCGCCAAGAGCAGAGCAAGATGCCTCCATGCAGCCCAGTTCATCCGTGCGTCGCCATTGCAGCCCGCGGCCGAAGGGAAAATAAGCAGGGTATGGTACTCTGGCGTAGCTCGGGCAGTCAAGGCAAATCCCGGCCCGGGCAGGCACTTCCAATGGGGGCCTGGTAGGCCGTGCAATCGGGGTGCGACCTGGTTTCGGCGGCGTTTCTGGCGTTTTTCGCGCAGGCGCGTGCTGGCGGGTCCCACAGAGTCCTGCTACGGCGGTTGCGGCTTCTCGGATTTGGCCCAAGTTGCGTGCAGCCCGAAAGGCCGGATTTCGCCGGTGCGGGAATGCCGGGAACGAGATTCCCCCACTGTGGTGGGGCAGAGACCGAAGACAATCTTCACCCTTGTTGAATTCCCGAGTTGGCAATAGCCGGCACGCAACGCGTGCCGGGACCGTCCCCGCGGGACGTTGTCCCCCGGCTACGGGCAGCAAGCGATTGCGACACGAACGGGGACCCGTCGAATCGAACTTGACAAGCCACTAGCCCGGATTATTCATAAACCGAGGATTGCTGGGGCATGAGCGGCGGGGAATGGCTGTTGCGGGGAGATGAGGGCGGGATCGGGAACCTGAGCCTGCAGGACCCCCTTTCCCCCAGGCAATGATCAGACTGCGGAGGCGCGGAAGATCGAGTTGTTCCGCGCTTTAGCTCGTGTCGAAAGACGCTCGGCCCGCGGCGAGAACTTGCCGGCTGACTTGGCGGTAGTGGTTCAAGTAGG
>CAZUAM010000229.1:0-9971 GCA_964618095.1 uncultured Planctomycetaceae bacterium
GTGTCAATAACCTGAGTGTCAATAACCTGAGTGTCAATAACCTGAGTGTCAATAAACAGTGGTTTGTCGACATGCGAAAGCCTTCCCGGTGGCCGCTACCAATCCACCACGGAGCCGTCGTCGGAGTCGTAGGTCTGGGGATTTCGCCAGTCGTGATCGATCTTGCCGGCCACCGCCTCTTCATCCAGTTCGATCCCCAACCCCGGACCGGTCGGAATGGGGATGTAGCCGCCGCGAACCTCAAACGGTTTCTTCAGGTACCCCTCACCCAGGGTGACCTGCTCCTGGCAGAGGAAATTGGGGATCGAGGCCGCCAACTGGACGCCGGCCGCCAGCGAGATGGGCCCCAGCGGGTTGTGCGGCGCAATCGCCGCGTAATAGGCCTCTGCCATCCCGGCGATCAGCCGGACCTCGGTGATCCCGCCGGCGTGGCAGAGATCGGGCTGGAGAATGCTCGCCGCGCGTTTCTCGAGGATCTCGCGAAATCCCCACTTGGTGAAGATCCGCTCGCCGGTGGCGATCGGCAGGTGCGTGCCCCGGGCGAGGTCGGCCAGCAGGTCGACGTTCTGGCACTGGACGGGCTCTTCCACGAAAAAGGGCTGGTGGGGCTCCAGGGCCTTGATCAGAAGTTTTGCCGTCTGCGGAGAGATCGCACCGTGGAAGTCGATGCCGATGTCCGTCTGGGGGCCGCCCGCCTCCCGCAGAGCAGCGAAACGCTCCGCGGCCCGCTCGACGAACCCCTTGCTCTCCACGATTCGGGCGCGGCGCCCGCCGGAAACTCCCGTCTTGAACGCGGTAAAGCCTCTCTTGATTCCCGCTTTGACGGCTCCGGGGCTGCCTCCGTGCGCGTAGACCCTGACGCGCCGGCGGGTGGGGCCTCCCAGCAGTTCGGAGACGGGCACTCCCAAAGCCTTGCCCTTGATGTCCCAGAGCGCCTGGTCGATTCCACTCAGCGCGCTGGTCAGGATGGGACCGCCACGGTAGAAGGCATGGCGGTAGATCGCCTGCCAATGGTGAGCCACCGGCCGGGGATCCTTCCCGACCAGGTAGGGCGCGATCTCCTCCACCGCCGTAGCGCAGGTCTTGGCCCTACCTTCGAGGATCGGCTCGCCCAGCCCGACGATTCCGGCATTGGTGTGCACCTTCAGGAACAACCACCGCGGCCTGACCAGGAAGGTTTCCAGCTTGGTGATCTTGAGGGGATCGCTGCGAGAAATCGGCGTGCCGCCGGCCGCTTCGGCTTCCGCCGTCTCGCTCCGCGCCAGCAAGGCGCCCAGGCCGGCGGCCCCAATGGCTCCCTTGATCGCCGCTCGGCGCGAAAGAAAACGTCTCGATTCCACGTTTCTCATAAGAGCGTCCTCCGCAATTGTCATAACCGTGTGCGATAGGTTCGTCGTTGACCGTCCAGCCGCCATTCGGGGTCCTACACCGGCCATGATACCCGGAGCGACCCGTGTTGCAAGGCTTGCCGCTGCCAGAAACCGATTCTCCTGCCGCCGTGGCCCGCCGGGCGATTTCCCGCGTCAAGGGGACCGAGGGGTCGTCAGCGGGACCAAGCCTTCGATGGTAAACAACGTCGTAAAGCCGCGCCAGTAAACCCTAACGTTGCAAAAAAGCCACGCCGAAGGCGTTCAACAACATAGCCCAGGGTCGCGCAGCGCACCCTGGGAGGAGAGGCGATCAAACGTCCCGAAACCCCGAAGGGGTTTTGTAAATCCGGGTGGGCGCCCGAGCTTGCACGTGTGTTGTGAAACCCCTTTGGGGTTTCGGGGCCCATCGCGCGGCTCCCTGCCCCAGGGTGCGCTGCGCGACCCTGGGCTGTGTTGTGAAACCGCTTCGCGGTACCTGCGGAAATCGCACCTACGGCGAAATCCAGCGAGATCGGTTGGAACCAGGCCTCAGACCACAATACACGGCGCCTTTCGACTCTCGTTGGGGATTATATGCAACTACGGAGTAAACAAACCGGGACCGTCCCAAATCTGGCATTTCGGTTCTGACTCAGATCGGCAAATGCGGCGCTGCCAGGGCCGACGTACCGTCGGCCGCTAAACGTGTCTGTCGCCCACACAACGCTGTTTTAGCGGCCGCCGGTACGGCGGCCTAAGCAAAGCAACTTGCGCCGTGAGATGCACCCAAATAGTCCCAAGAAAACCGGCCAAACGGTTGCAACGCAGCCATCCGGCCGGGACAATAAGCAGTGTGAAGCCTTTGGCACGTCCAGGGAAAGGCCAAATGGGGAATTCGGGTTATTCGAGGGAGGCAGGGATCTGACAAGGACCGGATCTGTCGACGTCTGAGGCACGCGTTTCGAGGAGTAGATGTTCAGCTTCCGGCCAGGTTTGAGGTGAGATCTGATGAGAGCCAAAGTGATCCTGCCTTGCGTACTTGTCCTCACAATTTCCGGTCCGGCTTCAGCAACGGCCGAGGATCGGCCCAAGCCGGCGCCGGTGCAGGCTGAGCCGTCGAAGTCCGCATCTACGGAGATCGCTGAGGTCGGCAAGGAGGGGATTGTCCAGCCGGCTGCTGACGATGACACCACGATCTCGGCCGTCGCCAACGGGGAAGACTCCCGCGCAAACGCCGAGGCGCACGTCGCCGGGAGCAATTTCCAGGCCGATCCAGCCTACTTCCTCACTGACGTGATGCCCCTGATCGTCAGATTTGGCTGCAATGCAGCAGAATGCCACGGTTCACAAAAGGGGAAAGGCGGGTTGAAGCTCTCCATGTTCGCAGCGGACCCTGAGTACGACCACACAGCCCTGACAAGGTCCGCCAAAGGGAGGCGAATCAACTGGGTCGAGCCGGCTAAGAGCCTGCTGCTCTTGAAAGCGACTGCGAGCATTTCTCACGAAGGGGGGAAGAAATTCGAAGTCGGTTCTCCAGAATACGACGGGCTCGCTGCATGGATTGCCCAGGGAGCACCCTTGGCCAACGAGAAGGCGCCGAAGCTGGTTTCCATCAAGGTTCTTCCCGAAAAGCAGGCTCTTCAGAAGGGTAAGACCGGGCAGCTCTCGGCAACAGCCGTCTTCTCCGACGGCGCGGAAAAAGACGTAACCCCCGATGCCTTCTACCAATCCTCGGAAGAGAGCGTCGCCGCCGTCGGAGGAGACGGAAAGGTCAAGGCGGACGGTTATGGACAGGCCGCCGTCGTCGTGACTTATATGCGACGATTTGCCACGGCCCGTATCGTCGTCCCTCAGCCTCTTCCGTCCCCGTTCCCCGAAGTTGAGGCGAACAACAAGATCGACGAGTTGGTTGTTGCCAAGCTGAAAGAGCTGGGGATCCCGCCGTCGGAGGCGTGCTCTGACCAGGAGTTCCTCCGCCGTGTCTACCTGGACCTGATCGGCACGCTGCCCACGGCCGATGAAGTCCGCGAGTTCCTTTCCGATGCCGATCCCCGGTAAAGGAGCAAGCTGATCGATCGGCTGCTGGCGTGCGAAGAATTCGCCGACTACTGGGCCTTGAAATGGGGCGATCTGTTCAGGATCAAGAGCGAATTTCCCAGCAACCTTTGGCCGAACGCGGTTCAGGCCTACCACCGCTGGGTCCGCGACAGCATCGCGAAAAACAAGCCCTACGACCGGTTTGCCCGCGAGCTGCTTACCTCCAGCGGGAGTAACTTCAGGGTGCCTGCGGCCAACTACTACCGGGCGTTTCTCAAACGGGATCCACAGAACATTGCCGAAGTCACCGCGTTGATCTTCATGGGCGCGCGGATCGGCTGCGCCCGCTGCCATGCCCATCCTCAGGAGAGCTGGACCCTGGACGACAGCGTGGGCCTGGCGGCTTTCTTCGCGCAGGTGCGGTACAAACCGACCACGGAGTGGAAAGAGGAAATCGTCTACGTCGACCCGAAACGAACCATGCGCCACCCGAGAACCAGCGGGCTGGTGAAGCCGAAGTTCTTGGATGGGCAGGTGTTGGAGCTCCAGGCAGGAGAAGACCACCGCGCGAAATTCGCCGAGTGGCTCACCTCGCCCGACAATCCCTGGTTCGCCCGAAACATCGTCAACCGCACCTGGTTCTGGCTCCTGGGGCGGGGAATCGTCCATGAACCGGACGATTTGCGGGCCACCAACCCGCCGGAAAACCCGGAACTCCTGGAGTACCTGGAAAAGGAGCTGATCGAGCAGAAGTACGACCTGAAGCACGTCTATCGCCTGATCCTCAACTCGCGAACCTACCAACTCTCTTGCAAGTCGAACCAGTGGAACGAGCAGGACCGGGCTCACTTCTCGCACTACTACGTAAAACGCCTCGGGGCGGAGACGCTCTTGGACGCCGTCGGACAAGTGACCGAAAGCTGGGACACGTATCGAAGCATCATCCCGGAGCCGTTTGTGGTCATGCCCAGCGGTTTCCGGGCTACGCATCTTGCCGACGGGAGTATCGGCCTGCCGTTCCTCGAACTGTTCGGCCGCCCACCGCGAGACACGGCCTTCGAGTCGGACCGGGACCTGGAGCTGTCCATGCGGCAGACGCTCCACCTGCTCAACTCCGGCGACGTGCAGAACAAAATCAACGCCAGCCCCCGTCTGCGGCGGTTCTTCACGGAGAAAAAAAGCGATCCGGAGATCATCGAGGAGGTTTATCTCTCTACCCTTGCTCGTTTTCCCAACGACCGGGAAAAACAGAAGGTGACGGAATACCTGTCCCGAGATCCGAAGCTGCGAAGACAGTCCGTCCAGGACCTGGTCTGGGCGGTTTTCAATACCAAGGAGTTCCTGTTCAACCACTAAATGGAGTTGCACGATTCTGGGAATGGAGCGTTTAGCCGCCGCGGCTACGCGGCGGCAAGTCCCGGCGTGGCCGCCGGGGCTAAACATTGCGGAATTCCCGGAATCACGAAATCCTGTTTAGACGGGACGGCGGCCGCGCGCCGCAACCGTACGCCAAGACAACTCGCCGGGAACCGCAAAGGAGGGACGAACCATGCTGGACGTTCAAGGTCGAAGGGCTGCGATTACTCGGAAGGGAGTGAGCCGCCGCGACTTCATCCGGGTAGGAACTCTGGGCTTCGGGGGTCTTACCCTTGCAGATTTATTGAAAATGAAGGCCCGCGGACAAACGACCGAGGCGAAGGCAAAATCCGTGATTCAACTCTGGATGGGTGGCGGCCCGCCGCACCTGGACACGTTTGATCCCAAGCCCAAAGCGGGCCCGGACTACACCGGCCCCTACAGGAAAGTCATTGAGACCAATGTCCCCGGGATCGTGATCAACGCGACGATGCCGTTGATGGCTCAGCAGGCGGATAAGTACGCCATCATCCGCAGCATGACCCACGGTCAAAACGGTCACGAGACGGCCACCTACATCATGCAGACCTGCACGATGCCAGGCGACTTGGTGTACCCCGCGGTGGGGGCGGTAGTCGCCTACAAGCGAGACGAAGCCGGCTATCAGGGTAGCCTGCCACCTTACATGACGATCGCGCGTCCTCTGGGCCGGTTTTCCGAGTCCGGATTCCTGGGCACCAATTACAAGACCTTTGCCACCGGAGGGGATCCCAACGCGGATCGTGTGAACGTACAGGGAATCGTCGCACCCGGCGGCGTGACCGAAGAACGTCTGAAGGACCGGCGAACCCTCCTGGAGTCCGTGGACTCGCTGGCCAAGGACATGGAGAAGAACAAGAAGTTCGAGGCAATGGATTCATACCAGGAGCGGGCTTACGGCCTGATCCTGGGCGAGGCCAAGAAGGCCTTCAATATGTCCGAGGAAAAGGACAAGGTCAGAGAACGATACGGCCGCAACCGCAACGGGCAGGCCTTCCTTCTGGCTCGCCGGCTGGTGGAACGCGGCGTTCCCTTTGTCACCGTCAACTGGCCCGGATGGGATACTCACCGCGACAACTTCGGGCGACTGAAAGTCTTGCTTCCTCCGCTCGACCAGGCGTTCTCCGCGTTGCTCGAGGACTTGGCCCAGCGGGGACTGCTCGATACCACAATCGTCACCTGGTTCGGCGAGTTCGGAAGAACACCGAAAATTGCCCAGGGTCCGCCCTGGGACGGCGGGCGCCATCACTATGGCCGCGCCATGTCTGTCGTCGTGGCAGGCGGCGGATTCAAAGGAGGGATAGTCGTCGGTGCCACCGATCCGAAAGGAGAAAAACCCAGTGAGCGAACGCTCTACCCTTGGGACCTGTCGGCCAGCATGTACACCCTGCTGGGCATCGATCCCCTGGGGCAACTGCCTCACCCCCACGGCTGCGTGGCCTATGTCACTCCCGTCGCGTCCGGTGAGGTCGAAAGCGGAGGGATGCTGACCGAAATTATGTAAGGCCTCGTAACCCGGACCACCCGAATCTCAAAGAGGTTGCTTCGGATGAACATCAAGCGTGCGTTCGGCCTCTGGGGCGTCTCTTGCCTGGCGATTCCCTTGTGTTTGCGAGTCCAGGCGGCGGAGTTTACCCCCAAAAAGCAGCCGCTGGCAATTCCGGTGACCGTCGCCGGCAAACCCGCCGGCGCCGCGCAGTGCCTGGTCACGCTCGGCCCGCCGGTCCCGATATCCGCCGTGGCCTTCAGCCCCGACGGGAAAACGCTTGCCGCGGGCGGCTACCACGAGGTGCTGATCTGGGATTTGCAGAAAGCCACGCTTTCAAAACGAGTCGGCGCCGGCCAAATCGGCGGTACTGTCGGCGCGTTGGCTTTTCTAAACGACGGTCATCTGGCGGTCGGCGAAGGGATTCCCTACGGCTCGGGGGCCGTGAGGATTTTCGACGTGGTGACCGGCCAGCAAACTCACAGCTTTGAAGAACCGGCCGAGGTCGTCTACTGCTTGGCCGTAAGCCCGGACGGAAAGCTGCTGGCAGCCGGCGGGGCAGACGCCGTGGCGCGAGTCTGGAGCATCGAGGAAAAGAAGCTGGTTGCGACGCTCGAGGAACACACGGACTGGATCCTGGGCGTTTCGTTCAGCCGGGACGGAAAACTCCTTGCTACCACCAGCGCGGATCGGAACGCGCGGATCTGGGACGTCACAACCTGGGAATCGACCGTCAAGCTCAGAGAAAGCGACGCCGTGCAGGGCGCGGCGTTCGGATCCGACGGGAGAAGTCTCGTGCTGGCGGTCGGCGGTCCAAATCAGCAGTCTCTACAGATCCGAAGAAGGGACAACGTTCGGTCGAGAAGGCCGATATCCACCGGCGCCGGCATGCCGCTGGACGTCATCTGGACCGGTAAGAGAAATCAGATCTATGTCCCGTGTAGCGACGGGGTCGTGAGGATTTATCAGGCCTTCGGAAGACTCACCGCAAGCCTTACCGGTCACCAGGACTGGGTCTACTGCGTCGCTCTAAGCCCCGACCAGGCCAAGCTCGCCTCCGGCAGCGCTGATGGAACCGTAAAACTCTGGAACGCCGCCAATGGCCGACTCCTGGCGACGCTGGTTCAACTGGGGCCTCAAACGGATGACTGGCTGATCCTCACGTGGGCGGGTTATTTCGCCGCTTCCTCCCCAAATGTCCTTCAGTGGAAAACAGCCGGCTCGGATACGTCGCCAGAGGAACTGACGGACGGCCTCGACAACCCCGATAAGGTCCGGGAGGTGCTCACCAAAATCGATCAAGCCACGGCCCGGCCCCGGCCCAAGCAACGACCGAAGAAGCAGCCGAAGAAACGTGCTCCGAAGAAGCAGAAAGCCAATCATTAGTGGATCTTACCGCAGGTGAGTGCAGTGCCGCCATGGCACCGCTAAACGGCGATGCCGCGAAACATAGCGTTGTAGTGCTGGGGCCCCGTCAAGAAGGGCGAGAGCAGGCGTGTTCAAACACGGCACTGGATTTCTAACCCGCAAGAATTGGCAACGCGGAGGCGATTCAAGCATGAAAGAACCGTACCGACTGTTTGCTCTGGTTGTACGGCTTGTTGTCCCCGCCGTCTTGGCGCTGCCCGTTTTCGGATGGTCCTTGGCCAATGCCCAGACGACCCAACCCCATATCGCCTATATCTTCCCGGCCGGGGGACAGAAGGGAACGACCGTGGAACTGAGCGTCCGCGGCCGGCACCTGGTGGGGGCCACCGCGGTCCGCATCTCCGGCCAGCGCGCGACCGGCAAGGTGGTCTCCGTCGAACACAAGGAACCCAAGAAGAAAAAGAGACGCCTGGACGCCGCCGACAATCCCGACACGGCCCATATCGAAGTGACCCTCGACGCCGACGCCGAGCCGGGCGAGCGGGACCTTCGGCTGATCTCGCCGGGCGGGGTGAGCAATCGGTTCCGCTTCTACGTCGGCCAGGTCCCCGAGCTGAGCGAGGTCGAGCCCAACTCGCTCAAAGAGGAGGCCCAAGTGCTCCAGTCGCTGCCGATGCTGGTCAACGGCCAGGCCTTTCAGGCCGACCGCGACTTCTTCCGATTCCCGGCCAAAGCGGGGCATACGCTCGTCTTCGACCTCTACGCACAGAGGATTCTGCCCTACATCGCCGACGGCGTTCCCGGCTGGTTTCAAGCCTCGCTGACGCTCTACGACTCCCAGGGCAAGGAGCTGGCCTACGTGGACGACTTCCGCCATCACCCGGACCCCGTCCTGGTCTACAAGGTCGAGCAGGACGGCGAGTACATGGTCGAGATCAAGGACGTCCTCTATCGCGGCAGGGACGATTTTGTGTACCGGCTGAGCATCGGGGCACTGCCCTACATTACCCATATTTTCCCGCTCGGCTCGCCGCGGAACTCACAGGCACAGGTCCAGCTCTACGGCGCCAACTTGCCGGCCGACAAGACGAGTCTTGACCTGCCCGGCGACTGCCCGCCCCGGCGCCACGTGCAACTGACCGCCCGGGGGTTGACCTCGAATGCCCGGTTGTTTGCCGTCGGTGATCTGCCGGAGACCGCCGAGGCGGAGCCGAACAATTCGGCCAAGAAGGCCAATCGGATCGAGTTCCCGGTGACCGTCAACGGCCGCATCGACACCGGCGGCGACGTCGACTATTTCGCTTTCTCCGCCGAGGCCGACCAGAGTCTGGTGATGGACGTCTGCGCCCGACGCCTCGACTCGCCGATGGATTCCATCCTCACCGTTTTCGACTCCAGAGGCCGGCAACTGATCCAAAACGACGACACGAAGGACGAGAGCGAAGGGCTGATCACGCACCACAGCGACTCCTATCTGCTCTACACCTTCACGGCGGCGGGGGAATACGTCCTGGCGGTTGGGGACGTTCAGGGCAAGGGAGGGGAAGAATACGCCTACCGGCTGACCGTTGCGCCTCCCCGGCCCGACTTCATCTTGCGCGTCCGGCCCGACAACCCTCGGGCAGCCCAAGGCAGTTCGGCCTTGCTCACCGTGACCGCCTTCCGGCGCGACGGATTCAACGACCCCATCAAGCTCTCGGTCAAAGGCCTGCCCGACGGATTCGTCGTCCCCAGCGCCGTGATCCCGGAGAAGCAGAACGAGATCCGCATCACCATCACCGCCCCGCCCCAGGCACCGGTCGGGATCCTCTCGCCGACGGTCGCGGGAACGGCCACTATCGGCGATCAGGAAGTCGTCCGGGAAGCGGCCCCGTCAGAGGAATTGATGCAGGCCTTCTACTACATGCACAACGTCCCCTCCAAGGAGTTCCTGCTGGCGGTGGTTGAAGCGGGTCCTTTCACGCTCTCCCTCGAACTGCCGGAAGGAGGGGTTTTGAAGATTCCCCGCCGGGGCGAGGTCAAAGTGCCGGTCAAGGCGACGTTCAAGGAGGGAATCAAGGGCACCATCATCCTCAGGCCCGACGCGCCTCCCAAAGGCTTCAGAATCAAGGCGGCCCCCATCCCTGCCGGCCAGAATCAAACCACCATCACGATCACGACCATCGGCCAGCAGATCAACGTGGGACAGGCCGGCGCCCTGATTATCACTGGGACCATGAGGGCGCGCAAGCAGACCATCTCCGGCTTCGTGCCCGCCATCCCCTTCGAAATCGTCCGGCAATAAGGCGAGGGGCGGCAAGGAATTTACCGTCGGATTGGGGTTGTCGTCTTGTTGC
>CAZUAM010000230.1:0-9966 GCA_964618095.1 uncultured Planctomycetaceae bacterium
GAACTCTCCGATTACGACCGGCTTGTCGAGCCCCTGCGGCAGGCGGAACTCGGCCACGCTGCGCGAGTAGCGGTTGAAGCTGACCACGTCGCAGGACTTCGCCGCCGCGCGAACCGCGCGATCGTTTACCCAGGCGAAGCGGCAGCCCAGATAAAGCCCCCCCGGGTCGACTTTTTTGATCGCCTGGCGGCAGGTCTGGAAGTACCGCTCGGCCGAACGGGTGTAGAAGGCGGTCAGGTCGTCATGGGCCTTTTTCTTATCGGGAGCCGCGGTGTCTTGCCGCAGGGCGTCCCACGATGCGTGTCGTGTACCCCAGGTCTGATTAAGCTGCTGGATCGTCTGATACTTCTGCTTCAAGTCTTCGACGAACACCCTTTTGGCCGCCTGGTCCGGCGGTGAGGCCAGAACGGCCACGGCCAGCGAGAACTCATCACCCCAGCTCAACTCGTTGCCCACGAAGTAGCCGATGCACCAGGGATCGCCGGCCGAGGTCTGCTTCTGCTGGGTCATCCGCCGCTCGAGTGCCTGCGGGAAGCCGGGGTCAAACACGTCGGGGAACTTGCCCCAGTAGCCCGTGCTGCCTTCCAGGGGCTTGAACCGGGTGCTGATCGTGGCCACGTAGGGCGTCTTTCGCAGGAGATAGATTTCCGGGTCGGACCAATTGGCGATGGTGTTCATCCCCCAGCTTCGCAGCCGCCGGTGCGAAATCTCGGCGAACTGCCGCTTCCAGCCGGCGCCGTACTTGCGAAGCAGATTGGCACCGGTGAGGTTGTAGGTGTCGTAACTCTTGCCCTGGTAGTAGCCGTGCGGGGCCCAACCGCTGCTGCCGTAGAACTGCCCCAGCGGCGAGTCCCTCTCGGGCAACTGGGCGAACCAGTGCCTGCGGTCGGTGATCGGCGTATAGCCGGTGGTGGATCGGACACAGTCGCTACCGTGGGACCAGAACAGCCGGCCTTCCGGATCGACGAGCCACCACTTGCCCTGGTACTTTTCCACGCGGAAGCGGCCGCTGGCCTCGAGCTTCGGTCCGGCCTGCCAGCCGCCGTACCGGTTCCAGCCTTTGGGGTCCGGTCGGGCCGCCATGTCGGCGGCTTCCTCTTGCCTGCGGCGGGCAAGGTCTTCGATCGACTTGGTCTTTCCGGGCCAGTCCTTATGGATGAACTGGCCGAACTGATCGATCAGCGGGAAGAGCTTGCCTTCGTCCATGGTCAGCCAGCCGGGGGCCGAACCGCCTGCCCGAACGTTGGCGATCTCGAAGACGTGATCCGCCGTCGGCCGGGCGACGAAGATCCTCAACTGGCTGACGTTGGCCGCGTCGATCCCCCGGCGCTCGTTCCATCCGCCCGGATAGCCCCTCATGCCGAACAGCTTTGAACGCAGTTCCGGGGGCAACTTCTTTCGCAGCGTGACCCGAAAGGTCTTCTTCTCTCCGGGTTTCAGGCTGATCCTTTCCGAGATGTTGTTTCGGGCGCCGCCGGCCGAGCTGTCGATACGGCAGGAGATCTCGACTGGGTTGGATCCAACGTTCGCCACGTCCAGGGCGACGTACTCAAACGCGGCAAGGTCCCAGCGGCCCTGCGGTGCGCCCAGCGTGATGCCGGGCCAGTCGTCATTGTGGCCGGTTTCCAGGCGCAGAGCCCTACCGTGCCGGCTGAGCTTGACGTCCCGGACCTCGACTGCCGCAAGGTCGAAGTCCCCGCCAAAGTCCAGCAGCACCTGCTCGGCCGAAATCGCAGCCGGCGGCGGACCGCAGAGGGTCAGTAACCATGCCATACCGGTGAGAAATGATCTGACTGCGGAACTGCTCATTGAAAGAGGTCCTTTCATGTCATATGCAGTTGTGACGTTGGAGACATAAGGGGGCGACCACCGGTCGTGGCTTTGTGCACTGCGGCTGGAGGGTCGGCCGATCAGCAATGCCGCTGTTGCGGGACAAACGGCGGGATGGCTTTCGCAGGGCCGGGTCAGACCGGCAACCTCATTCTAAGGCAGCCGATTGGCGTTGTAAAGTCCCCGGAACCGTGGGCCGCGGCCCTCATCTTCCGCTGAGCCCGCCGCCCATCAGCAACAACATCGGCGACATCAGGCACACCACTGCGTTGATCACAATCGCAGTCCAGACGAGAAACCCCGATCTTCGGCGTACGGCGGGGCGGTAGAGTTCGTATCTGAGGATCAGCCAGATGGAATAGAAGTTCAGCAGCAGCGGGCAGAAGACCATGCCCAGCAGGGCCGCCAGGCATGCACGGCGCGCCATCGCGAGGGCGACGGCCAGCTCCCAGTCTTCGTCCTCCGCAAGCATCGCGTCGGTCGCCGTTTCTAGATGCCCGGTAGCTGCTTCGGCCTCGGGTGAAGCCGGCGGCTGATAGTGGAACCACTGGAACAGCCCGACCACCAACAGGAAGTCGGCGGCCAGGACCACCAGCAACAGCCCGCCCGACATTGGATAAGCCGCCTGGTCCACGAAAAAGTCAATCCCCACCAACGTGTTGAAGACGCACATCGGGATGCAGAAGGCGATCAGCACGGCCAGCCCGGCTCCCGGCGGCCCTTTGGGTCCGACCTCCTTGATCGGTGTGGGGGTCACCGCCGCTTCGGCGTCTCGAAAGTCGGCGTCTTCCACCCCGTCGGCCGTCGTCCCACAGGCCCAACAGACCTCCAGCTCACCGTCGACTTCGGCCCCGCATTTCGGACACGGCCAGGCCTGCGACGGCCGATCCTCGACCTGCGGCTGTTGGAGGTCTTCCAGGATTTCCAGCGCCCGGGGCAGGTCCGATTCGGCCACCTGGACCTTCACCCCGGGCAGGGCGGTTCCCAGGTGCCAAAGCCAGCCGACCGTCTGGTCGTCGGCCAGAAAGGCCTGAACGCCGGAGGCCTCCAGTTGATTCCTGACCATGTCCGCCTCGATCGGCGTGGCGTACGTCGCCAGGGTCTTCAGGTTCTTGGCCATTTCCCCTATTCCCCCTCGGGCGTCTTCGAGTCCCGGCCGATGGGGCCCGGCGCCTCGTGTGGAAAACCGGCGCGCCGCAGTATTGTCGAATAATCTTCCGGACCGTTGACGTTGGCCAGGCTTTGCAGCTCGGGATCGACGTCGGTCAGTTCGTCGGCCGTGACCCGTCGGGTGCGAACCCGGTCGAACAGATACGCGGGTCGCAGGCGGTCGGCGGCCAGCAGCGCCTCGACGTGCGGCAGGACGCGGCTGCGGTAGACGGCCGCCAGCGGATGGTCGAACCCGCCCAAGTGCGGCACGGCGATCTGATGGCCGGCCGATAGCTCGATCATGCGTCGCACCAGCGCCGGCTTTAGCAGCGGCACATCGCAGGCGGAGACGAAGGCGGCCTCCGCCCGATCGCCCAGCGTTTGCAGACCCACCGCCAGGCCCTCCAGTGGTCCGCGGTCCGGGTGCCGATCGTGGGCCAAGATGATCGAGGAGGGCAGTTCCGGCAGTTTCTGGTCGGGGGCGGCCACCACCACGGTCACGTCGACCGCTCGTGTGAGCAGTCGCACTACCCGCTGGAGCATCGTCTCCGGCCCGAACGGCAGCATCACCTTCGGCCGGCCCATCCGCCGGCTCGTGCCGCCGCAGAGTATGATGCCAGCGTGTCTGAACACGGATGACCTCGGCCAAAACAGGATTTCGCGATTCTGGGAAGCACCGTCGGTTTGGCCCGGGCGTCCCCACCGGGAAGTCGCGCCGCGCGGACGCGGCGGCTAAACGGTTTGTCCTTCAAATCGTGTGACTTGGTTCAGGATTGGAAACGGCTTTCGGTGTTGAATCCCATCCGTCGAAGTTCTTCTCGCACTACCGGTTCGCTGAGCAACCGGCGAAAGGCGACCACGGCAGGTCGATCGCAACGGGCCTTAGGCGTCAGGAAGTCGTATCGCTCGTCTTCCAGCGGGAGGAAGCCCAAGTTGGCACGTCGAGCGACCCACTCGATGGCTACGCCCCAGTCGGCCCGGCCCTGGGAAACCGCCGCCGCTACGGCGTTGTGGCTGCGAGGTTGATTCGCGTAGCCGGTCGGCTGGGCACCCTCCAGCAGCCGGTCGATGAGGATCCGCGTTCCGCTGCCCCGGTTGCGGTTGACCATCGCACAGTCCGGATCGTCCTTGACCCGGGCGATGGCCTCGATGGCCGTACGGTCCTCGAATCGCGGGTCGCCCGGACGAAACAACACTCCCTGCAAACGTCCGTAGCCTTCAATCAATTCCAGCTTGTCGGTAATCAAGTGCACGTTGTAGCGGCCCGTCTCGGGGTCCAGCAGGTGTACGCCGGCCAGGTCGCATTCGCCGCGGTGGGCGGCCTGCAAACCGCCGGTGGAACCGACGGCCATGAACTTGGTCTGAAGACCGCGGTCGTGCAGCTTTCCCAAGAGCAGGTCGAGGCCCACGCAGTGGCTGCCGATCACGACCAGATCGGCCAGGCGGAGCCCGCTGCCGAGCAATTGCACCGCGACCGGCGAGCCGGCTTCGACGATCTCCTCGTGCCGGCCAATGGTCACGAAGGCGTCGGCCCGGCTGAACGTGGTCACCGAGCCGGAGCCCTTGCCCATCGGATAGGCGGCCAGCCCCTCGGGTCCCTGGACCAGCCCGACCAGCAGGTATTCGGTCCGCCCAACGTCCGAATTGACCTTCACGGGCATCCGGGCCTCGACGGTGGAACGGGCCGTTGCCGCGCGACCGCCGAGGGTGCGAATCACTGGGGCGACGAACTCGTGAAAGGTAAAGATGGCCGAGGTCGGAAAGCCGGGCAGGATCACCACCGGCTTGCCGCGGTGGCCGGCCAGGCAGATCGGCTTGCCCGGCTTCAGCGCCACCCCGTGGGCCACGATCCCCGGCTCGGCCAGCTCGCTGACGGCCCGATAGGACAGGTCGCCCGCCCCTTTGCTGGTCCCGCCGGAGAGCAGAATCACGTCGGCCAATTCCAGGGCTTCGTTGAGCCGTGCCCGGAGTTGGTCTAAGTCGTCGTGGACGATGCCCAGCCGGACCGGCTCGGCACCGAGTTCGGAGGCGGCGTCGGCCAGTATTCGGGCATTGCTGTCGTAGACCAGCCCCGGCCGCATCGGCTGGCCCGGCTCGATGATCTCGTCGCCAGTGGAGAGGATGGCCACCTTGGGCCGCCGCCAGACGGTGGCCCGGTCGGCACCGATCGCGGCCAGCACGCCGGTCTCGCGGCTGGTAAGCAGTTGGCCGCGTCGCAGCACGGTTTCGCCGGCGGTAACGTCGGTTCCGGCAAACGACACGCCGAAGCCGGGCGTGACGGCCTTGGTGACCAGGATACTCCCTCTCCCTTTGGGAGAGGGCCGGGGTGAGGGGGATGGCGGGTCGGGCTGCGTGTGCTCGACCATCACCACCGCGTCGGCCCCACGCGGCAGCATCCCGCCGGTCGCAATTTCCATGGCGGCGCCGCGGGCAACCTGGCCTTTGGGGACCACGCCGGTGGCCAGCACTTCCCCGGCCAGCCTCAATCGTTGGGGGTCTTCTTCCTGGGCCCCGTAGGTATCGGCCGCCCGTACCGCGTAGCCGTCGTAGTTCGAGCGGTCGAACGAGGGCACGTCAACCTCGGAGAGCACGTCTTCGGCCAGGACGCGGCCGAGGGCTTCGTCCAGCGCGACCGATTCGGTGCCCAGGGGCCGCAACTCGATGGCCTCGCGGAACCGCCGCTCCGCCTCGTCTCGATCAATGACGTCGAGGAATTGTTCTTGGGACATCAGGTGGTTCCGGGGTTCAGCGCCGGGATCGATGATTGATGATTCTCCTCCTCCTCTTCTTCACTTCATCATTCATCAATCATCATTCATCAATCATCATTCATCAATCGTATAGAAACACTTCCACTTCCGCACCGGGCGGATACCCCTCGCTGTCGGGCGGGACCAGTACGAAGCCGTCGGCCCGGGTGGTGGAGGAGAGCACCGAGGCGCCGGCAATCGCCAGCGGATCGACCTGGCCTCCGACCAGGCGGACCCGCATGTAGTCCAGCCGGCCCACGGTGGAGACGATCTTGCGCGCAAGCGGCCGGATCACCCGGCGGTAGGGCCAATCGGCTGGCCGCCCGCCCAGGACGCGGATCGCCCGACCCGCGAAGAAATCATACGCACACAGGCACGAGACCGGGTTGCCCGGCAGGAGGAAGACCAGCCGCCCGTCGAGCCGGCCCATGCCGGTCGGGCTGCTGGGCCGCATGGCAATGCCGTGGATCGGCAGCTCGCCGTGTTCGGCCAACAGCGCCGGCGCGTGATCCTCCTGGCCCACGCTCGATCCGCCGGAGACCAGCACGACGTCGGCTTCCGAGGGAGTGGACAGTGGTGAGTGGTGAGTGGTGAGTGCAGATTTGATGGTTGAGGGTTGAGGGCCGACGGTCGATGACAGACAGCCCCCAGCCCCTGCCCCCTGGCCCCTGGCGCCCGGCCCCTGTCCACAGCGCAGGGCTTCCAGGACGGCCTCGGGTTGATCGGGCACGATGCCGGGATTGATGGGGATGCCGCCGTCGCGCCGGATGAGCGCCGCGAGCATCGGACCGTTGGAATCGACGATCTTGTGCGGCTGCGGTGGCGATCCGGCCGGCAGCAGCTCGTTGCCGGTGACCACGATGCTGACCCGCGGCCGGCGCACCACCGGCACTTCGCCGGTGCCGATCGAGGCGAATACACCGACGTCCTGGGGCCTCAGCGTCCGGCCGGCCGGCAGCACGGCGGTTCCCGCCGCGATGTCCTCGCCGATCCGGCCGACGTGTTTTCCCGGCGAGACTTCGCCCTGAGCCAGGATCCGGTTGCCCTCGGTCTCGACCAATTCGGCCGGGAGCACGGCGTCGGCCCCCTCCGGCAGCGGCGCCCCGGTCATGATTCGCACGGCCTTGCCCGGCTCAACCTTGCCCCCAAACGGCCGGCCCGGCAGGGATTCTCCCACCACCTCCAACGCCAGGCGATTGTACGGCGAGGCGCCCATGGTGTCGGCCGCCCGCAGGGCGTAGCCGTCCATCATCGAGCGCTCGAAGGAGGGCACGTCAACGCGGCTGACCACCTCCTGCGAAAGCACCCTCTCGGCCGCCTCAGCCAGCGGCACCGTTTCCTCGGCCAGCCGGCCGGTCTGCCCGTCCAGCCACTTCAGCGCATCGGCCACCGTGATCCGCCGGGCGAATCCCCGCATGCGAACGTCTCTGCCGGACTGGCCATGCTGCGTCATCGCTGGGAAGCTCCGTATCACACTTCATGATACGGCATACGACCCGGCGGCTCCAGATGGGGAGGGCGGAAAGCAGCGATGCGCGTGGGAGTACTCTGGCCGCTACCGACGCGGGCGATTGCCTTGCCCCTGCGGGATCGTCGCTGCGGAGATCTCGACGTCCCGGCCGCGGAGGTGTCTGTCGAAGAACCGATGGACGCGGCGGGTCAGCTCCTCGCTGCGGAATCCGCCGTGGCCGCCGCCTTTTATGGTGATGAACGTCACGTCGGCACCGGCCTTGCGCAGGGTCTCGGTGAGGCGGACCGACTGGTTGTGGGGTACCAGCGGATCCTTGTCGCCGTGGACAATCAGAAAAGGCGGGTCGTCCTTGGAGACGTAGGTAGTCGGCGAGGCACATCGAGCGGCCTCCTTCGTCTCTTGCAGCGGCCCGCCGACCAGTATCGACTCCGGCGAGTCGGGCGCGTCGTGTTTCATCCTTGAAGGATACTTGCCCATGGTCAGCATGTCGCTGGGTCCGAAGTAGTCGACCACGCAGGTCACGCGGCTCTCGTGATCGAGGTGGCCCCCCAGCTTGCCTTCGAGCTTCTTCACGCCGCCGGAGGTACCCAGCATGGCCACCAGGTGTCCGCCGGCGGAGCTTCCCCAGACGCCGATCCGATCGGGGTCGAGATTGTACTTCTTGGCGTGGGCGCGGATCCAGCGGACGGCCGCCTTGCAGTCGTGGACCTGCACCGGCCAGATGGCTTCGTTCGTGAGCCGGTAAGCGACCGAAACGCCCGCGTAGTCGCCCGAGGCCACCAGCGGTGCAAGCATGTTCCTGCCGCTCCGCTTGTTTCCGCCGAGCCAGGCGCCGCCGTGGATCCACACGACCACCGGCAGCGGCTTTTCGCCGGTGGGCTTCTTGGGCAGGTAGAGGTCGAGCGTCTGCCGGGGATTATCGGTGCCGGCGTAGGGGACGTTCAGCTCGGCACGAACGTTCTCCGGCAATTGCGGCTGCCTCGGCGGTTTCGGCCGCTGCTGGGCCAGGGAACTCCCGATCACGCCAAAAGTCACGATGCCTGCGAGCATCGACGGAAAGTACCGTGTTCTGATCATCGGTTGCTCCTTATCTTGCAGATGTCCCCCGGAAAAGCCGAGGGCTCCGGGTTGGGCGCTGTGAGGTCGATCACTTGGGCCGCAGGGCGGCCTTCCAGCCGGCGTGGAGCAGTTCGGCCAGTTCTCTGCGCTTGGCCGCCCGGGCCGGATCGTCGGCAAGGTTGACCGTCTCCCAGGGGTCCTCTCGGAGGTCGTACAACTCGACGAGCTGTTGGCCCTTGTGTTGCCACTCGGCGTACTTATAGCGCTGGGTGCGGACCGAGCCGTGCTCGCCCCGGCTGCCGAAGACCGTAAACGCCGCCTTCTTCCAGGGCCGGTCCGGATCGGCCAGCAGCGGCACAAAGCTGGTGCCTTCCAGGTTCTCCGGCAGGTCCAGCCTAAGCAGCTCGCCGAGTGTGGGCACCAGGTCGACCAGCTCGACGATCTCGTGGCAGGCCCGGCCGTTGCCCGGCGCGCCGGGAAGGCGGACGATCAGGGGCACCCGGGTGGACTGCTCAAACAGCGTGTATTTCGACCACAGCCCGTGCTCGCCCAGATGGAAGCCGTGGTCGGCGAAGAAGATCACGATCGTGTTGTCGGCCAGGCCCTCTTCCTGGAGCGTGTCGAGGATCATGCCGATGCCCGTGTCCACGAACGTCACGCAGGCGTAGTAGGCGGCCACGGCCTCGCGGGCCTCCCGGTCGCTGGCCCGGCGGGTGGTGAAGATGTCGGCGCTGCGGCCGAATCGCCGGGCGACGTCCGGAACGCCGCGGTCCTTCTCCGGCGGTGCCGCCGGCGGCGGGATGTTGGCCGGGTCGTACATCTCGATGTACTTCTTCGGACAGATCAGCGGGGTGTGGGGCCGGCCCGAACCCACCGACAGAAAGAAGTGCCGCTTCTGCCGGGCGAACTCTTTCAGCAGGGCCACCGCAACCCGGGCGATCTTCCCGTCGTGCTCCTGCTGGTCGGTCAGCCCCGAGTCGCCGTAGCGGTCGGATCGCTTCCGCCGCCAGGCGTTGAACTCCTTGGTTCCTCGCTGGGGCGGTTTTTCCTTGGGTCTGAGCGATTTGGGCAGCGGCGGGAAGCGGAGAATTGGTTCGGGCCCCTTCCATCCTTTCGGCTTGGGGCTTATTTCCAGCCGATCGAAGACGAGCATGTCCTCTTCGTTCATGATCCCGCCAGAGTGGAACAGCTTGGCGATGTTGGCCGCGTAGAGGCCCTTTCGCTTGACGAGCTGAGGCAGGCTGAGCGTGCCCGGCGGGAGCTTCTGGCGCGAATTGTGCGGGTTGGAGAGCACCCGGGTGGAGTGCGGCCGCAGGCCGGTCAGAAACGACGAGCGTGACGGGTTGCAGCAGACGTACTGGCAGTAGGCCCGATCGAAGCGGACGCCCGTGCCCGCCAGCCGATCGACGTTGGGCGTCTTGCAGATCGGATTGCCGTAACAGCCGAACACACTCGCGTTGCAGTCCTCGATGTCGATAAACAAGACGTTCATCTTGGAGGTGTCGGGCAGTTCGGCGGCACAAAGCACGGTGCAACACGCCCCGGCGGCCACAACCACAAACAGTTTCGTCATCATACGCTTAGCGCGGCATACCCCCAGCCAAAACCTGGTTCCCAAGCTCCAGCTTGGGAACCGACCTTCCTCGAAGCTCTGCTTCGGAGGCGCGCCGATATACGTTCCTCTGGGAAGCGGAGCTTCCCGGAAGT
>CAZUAM010000231.1:0-3123 GCA_964618095.1 uncultured Planctomycetaceae bacterium
TAGATACCCTTGGAGGCTCAAGAATTCCCGAATTCTTGAATAATCCGGGCTAAGCGGGCTTGCCGATCATCTTCTTCAAGCGGGCCCAGGGCCGCGTGTTGGCCACGTCTTGTTTGGTGAGTCCGCCGCGGCGGGCCTGCTGGACGCCCAGACGCATCATGTCCAGGCCGTCGATCCGGTGGGCGTCGGTGGCGATCACGACGGCGACCCCGTGGTTCTTGGCCGCCGCACAGCCCACGTCGTCCAGGTCGAGCCGGATGGGGTGGGCGTTGAGCTCCAGCATCTTGCCGTGGTCGCGGGCCGCGCGGAAGACCGCCTCAAGGTCGATCTCGTAGGGCTTGCGCTGCATTAGCATCCGGCCGGTCGGATGGGCGATTGCCGAGACGTGGGGATTCTCCAGGGCCTGGATCACGCGTTGGGTGATCTGCTCGCGGGACTGGTTCTGACCGTAGTGGATGCTGGCCACGACCCAATCGGCCTCGGCCAACACGTCGTCGGCCAGGTCCAGCCCACCCTGTTCGAGGATATCGACCTCGATCCCCTTGAGCAGGGTGACTCCGCGCAACCGCCGGTTGAGCTTGTCGATTTCGGCCCATTGCTTCCGCAGCCGCCGGGCGTCGAGTCCTCCGACCATGGCCACGCGTTTGGAGTGGTCGGTGACGGCGAGGTACTTCAAGCCCCGGGCCTTGGCGGCGGCGGCGATCTCTTCGATGGTGGCCATGCCGTCGGTCCAGGTGCTATGGACGTGCAGATCGCCCCGGACGTCGGCGAGTTCGACCAGGCGGGGCAATTCCCCGGCGGCGGCCCAGTCGAACTCGCGGCGTGCCTCGCGGAGCTCGGGCGGAAAGCAGGGGAGATCCAGGGTCCCGTAGACTTCTTCTTCGGTCCGCCCGGCGATCGACTTCTCGCCGCGAAAGACGCCGTATTCGTTGATCTTCAGCCCCCGATTTTTGGCCAGGCCCCGAAGCACGATGTTGTGGGCCTGCGAGCCGGTGAAGTATTGCAGGGCGGCCCCGAACGACTTTGCCTGTACCACGCGGAGATCGACCTGGAGGCCGCCCGCCAGCCGGATCGACATCTTCGTCTCACCCCGCAAGAGCACGTCGGCCAGGCCGCCGTAGCGGCCGAAGTGGTCCATCACCTGTTCGGCGTCCTTGGCCACCGCGAGGAAGTCGAGATCGCCGACCGTTTCCCTACCGCGGCGATAGCTGCCGGCGGGCTGGAGTTGTTCGATGGCCGGGCATTGCTTCAGATGGGCGAGGATTTCCCGGGCGTGCTGGTCGGCCTCGTACCAGAGCATCCGCTGCCCGGCCTGGGAGGCGATTTCCAGGCCCTGCAAGATGGCCGTCTCGGTCTTGGCGCCGAACCCTTTCAGTTCGCGCACGCGCCCCGCCTGGCACGCCTCGCGAAGCTCATCCAACGTGCTGATCTCCAACTCGTTGTAGAGGGTTGCGGCCCGCTTGGGTCCCAGGCCGGGAACGCGGAGGATTGCCAGGACGCTTTCGGGGATTTCGTCCAACAGCTCCTCGAGCATCGGCAGCGAGCCGGTCTCGACCAGCGTGGCGATCTTCTCGGCCAGGTCCTTGCCGATGCCGGCAATGTCAGTCAGCGACCGATCCGGATCGGCCACGATTTCGGCGATCGACTCGGGCAGATCCTGGATGGTCCTGGCCGCATTGCGATACGCCCGAATCCGAAACGGATTGGAGGCCTGAAACTCCAGCAGGTCGGCAACCTGCTCGAAGACGGCGGCGATCTCGGCGTTGGTCATGTTGGGGATGACGGGGTGAGGGGGTGAGGGGGTGACGGGGTGAGGGGGTGAGGGGGTGAGGGGGTGACGGGGTGAGGGCTGTTTCATCGGGGGAGGAGCCATGTTTCCGGGTGGTTGATCATTCCGACAATCGTGGCGATGATTTCATCGTAGGTGACGTAGAGTTGTTTTCCATCGTCGCGGCCGAGGTAGCCACATTTCACTGCGAACTCCAGCCAGACCTGTGTTTCCGCAGCTTCGGTCTCGGAGTCCGAGAGCTTACTGACGAAGGCCGCCTGGTAGCGACGTTTTCTCCATGCTTCAGCCAGATTGGCACAGACGCTGCGCGAAGATCGGCGAATCTGGTCCGTCAGCGAGTAGGTCTCCTCCTTCGGAAACCGTTTCGACTGCTCAAAGACACGCATCGCGGCATCCAACGCCTTCCGATAAACCTCCAAATCGCAATGTGTCTTAGCCTTCTTCACCCCGTCACCTTGGCGGCGGCCTCGACCTTCTCGTACAGCGTCTCGGGAGCGATGTCCGCCCCGTTGGGCCACGCAATCGTGCCACCTTCGATGCGGGCTTGCCTGAAGAATGCCAAGTCGCTCAGCGGCTCGAATACCGGTCCTCTGCGGATGTACTCGGAAAAGTCGACGTCACCCTCCAAGCCATCGTCGAACACCACACGGTAAACGTGCCCCTGGCGGTACTCGATCGAAGTCACTTCATTCAATTCCCACATAACGCACCTCAGTCCAATGGATCAATCTTGTTAAGCTCTCTGCCCGCTCTCGCCAAATCCCAATCCTCTTGAAGCTCCGCAACGTGCAGGTCGATCCATTCCCGCACCAAACGCAGCGCCGTCCTCGAGCCAAGGTTGCCCCGGAGAATGTTGCCCTGAAAGTCGAACAGCGTCTTGTTTCTCTGGTGCTCCGCGTGCAGATGGGGCGGGTTGTGATCGTCATAGTACATGCGGATGACGATGCCAAAGAACCTCGATATCTCAGGCATATGCTGTCTCCTCCGATCTGCTAACCGGCGAGATCGCGGGCGGTCGCGACGATTTGTTGTCAGGACGCTGAAGGCACAGAAGGTGACTGGGGCGGCGCTCAGATACCTCGTAGGACTTCGCCGCCCAGACAGACAAGCCGTCTGGGCCACCCAGGACTGGTTAGGCAGCCCCGTCCTGATGCGCCGCCTCAATTTTGTATGGCTCCAACAAGTCCCGCATTTGCTTACTCAGGCCAGGGAAGGAATAACCTCCGCGTTTCGACCAAGATACCGTGTCACCGACACCTGTTGCCTCCAGCACTTCTGCAAGCACTTCGTCATGTGGATAGAGGTACCAGTTGCCGTTATGGAAGAAGGCGACA
>CAZUAM010000231.1:3133-9956 GCA_964618095.1 uncultured Planctomycetaceae bacterium
CCGGAGTATTTCTTGTTGAACGACAGCCGACCCTTGAGTTGAATCTTGAGGAACGTTTCACCATCGATGTGTTGCGCGATCAAGTCCGCCGACTGCCAGTCGTCCGTAAGGCGCATGGTCATGAAGCCGAAGTCGGCGAGAACTGCCGAAACCTTAAGGAAGTTGTAATTCTCTTTCTGCCGCGCGTTCAGGTCGCTGTAGCGGATGCGAGTTAGCTGGAGTGCCACCGTTAAAGAACTCCTATACTACGTCTTGTATCATTTCCGCATAACGCCTATCGATAGTCGACGTGCAATATAACGCGCCGGCCGTCACCGGGCCAGAAGTTCTTGCCCCGAAACGGGTCGCCGCCCCTGGCCGATGGGTGTCTTGTGTTCTATGGTTATTTGGTCCTGGTCCAGGCCCCTTAGCCGCCGTGCCGGCGGCTGCTAAACATCCCTCACCCCGTCACCCCCTCACCCCGTCACCCCCTCACCCCGTCACCCCTGTCACATATGCAGTTCCACCACGTCCTTATCGTGTAGTAAGTAGTCGCCCTTGACGGCGGTGGCGTCGTGGACGGCGGTTCCCCAGACACGGGCGAACTTCAGTCCGTCGACGTAATCCTTGTGCACCTGCCCGGCCAATTCGAGCAGGGTGCTGCCGCGGCGGACGGTAAAGGGGCGGTCGAAGTCGGGCTGCTTGGCGGCGGGGAGCTTCGTGTAGACGCGGAGCACGTCCATCGCCCGGTACACCGCCTCGCGGAGGGCCTCCAGGCCCGTGCCCACCTTGGCCGAGACGCAGTACTCGGTGAAGTCCAACGGGCAGAGGTCGTGCAGCAGCTCCAGTCGGGCCGTCGCTTCAGGGAGGTCGATCTTGTTGGGCACCAGAAACGTCTGGGTGTAGGAAAGGCCCACGTCCTCCTCGTCGAGGTACGAGCGGGCGGCCAGGCGGGTCTTGGTGGTCGAGAGCCGGTCGAGCACGTCCTGGCACTGCTCGATCCCCTCGTCGCCCCCCAGGTCCACCAGCAGCAACGCCAGGTCGGCACTGCGGATCAGCCCGTGCAGGTGGGTCTCCATGTAATCGCCCGTGATCGGCGGCGTGTCGATCAGTTGGACCATCACGTCTTCCCAGGGCATCATGCCGGGCGCCGGGGCGGTGGTGGTAAAGGGGTAGGGTGCCACCTCGGGCGTGGCCCGGGTGAGGGTGGCCACCAACTGGCTCTTGCCGGCGTTGGGCCCACCCAGGAGGATGGCGGATCCAGCACCCTGTCGGGGGATGCGCAGTCCCCGGGTCTTCTTCCCGGTCCGCTTCTCGGCGGCCATCTCCTTCTTGGCCTTGCTGATCTTCGACTTCAACTGGGCCTGGAGATGGTCGGTCCCCTTATGCTTGGGGATCTCCTGGAGCATCACCTGGAGGCATTTTAGCTCCTCCTCGACGGTGGTGGCCTGACGGTAGGCTTCCTCGGCCTTGAGGTATTGGGCCGTGAGATTCGCGGGCATCTTGCAGCAGGCGGGAAGAGGCCGGAAACGGAGACCGCAATGCCCCGAGTTTAGTCCAAAAGTCCCCAACCGGCCAGTAGTCCGGGGGCGCGCCGCGGGCACAAGAAAATGGACGGCCCGCCCCTTCCGTCGAGGCGGGCCGTTGGGGTCTCCGGAACGTTCGGTGGCTCGACCTATTGACCTCTGCGTTGCCAATGATCGCTTGGGTGGCTCGACCTATTGACCTCTGCGTTGCCAATGATCGCTTGGGTGCCAGGGGCGGCTTGTCCGCCCCTGTGATTCCGGGCAGCGGCAAGCAAGCTGCCGCTGGCACCCGGCCATTAGCTGCGCAGGACTCAATAGAGGCGATCCCAAGGAAAAACCCCGCCGCTTCGATCAGGGAGACGACAGGGTGAACAGGGGATGCACGGAGCGGGGGCTAGGGCATACGAGAAGAGCCGCCGACATTGCTGCCGACGGCTGCGAGTCAGAGCACCAGTAGATCCCTCCCCTTCATCTTACGCTTTGTGGCGTCTTCGCCAGGCGTAGGCGAGGAGGCCGACGGCGCCCATGCTCAAGAGCACGAGGGCGGAGGGTTCGGGGATAGTCGCGATCCAGCCCCGGGGGGCCCCGTTGGGATTCTGTCCCCATCCCACGATTGCGTTCCCGTCGTCCGAAATAGCCGTTGCACTAAACAACTCCCAACCGCTCAACTCCAGCCCGTGTTCAACCAGCATCTCTTGCAGGGGACGCCGTTGGGCATTGCGGTGCGAGTGCTCCACAGGGCCGGGAGGTTAGTCCCATTTGGCAAGAGTATCGTCGAGTTCCGCCAATATTTCGGTGACGTACTCGACATCACTGTAGTCCGGCGTGCCTGCACTCTCGCCAAGCAGCTTCACGTACTTCGCTTGTTCCTTGTCTGCGGCCTTTTTGGCCAGTGTGATGTTTTCAAGGGCAAGGACGCGAAGTGCCTTCGCAATCTCGTAATCATTCAGAGTTCCTTTCAGGCCAAGTGACCTCTTGGCCCGATTGAAATCCCGAATGCTTCCCTTCAGTGTGATTCGTCGGCCAATTGCCGCGAGAATACCAACTAAGAAGACTTGCCGTTCCGTGAGAAAGGGGCCTTTGAATAGTTCCTGCCTGGGGTCAACACCGATCGTCTCGCCGCAGAGCTTGCACTTGCGAGAGGAACATCTGGTCGGTTGCTTAACCTGCCCCAACGAGCCGTGGCAGTAGGGGCAAATAAGCTCTACCTTGTTCGTCTCGGCTGCTTTCATCTCCTCATGTACGGCCTTCAATTCCTTCTCGTCTTGGCGATTCTGAACCCTCTTCTCATCACTCTCACCACCAAATTGCCTGGCGAGACTCTCCAGGTAGTCAATCCATCGAATCTTGGTTTCGTGTAGCCCCGGCAGGTCTTCGCCAAACTCAGTCGCAGCGCTGACAATCTTATCAATAGCCTTCTGATAGGTGGATTCTTTCGCCGTTGGCGTCTTTCGCTTCGCCGCTGTTTCATTCGCCTTGTTCGCAGCTTCCTCGCATAATTCGTGGAATCGCTGAAGGTAGAGATTGCTCAGAAAACCATTGACCAATCCCCAGTGGCTGGACTGACTGCCATTCTGCAAACCACTGCTGGCTTTCGGACCCCAGTTTGCAATCGACCATCGAGAAGCGAGCGTCTTAACGGATTTTACTGTCGGAACGCATTTTGAAACCCGCAAGGCGTACAAAAGGTGGATTTCCGGGCTGTGGTGTTGGACCATTCGTATGGCATCCGTTGCACGAGCAATTTCGCTTTCGGTCACGTCTGCAAAGTGGGATACGAGATATTGAGTAATCTCCTCTATCCTTCGTGAATCAGCCGGTTGGCGTTGTCTTCTGACAAACTGTTGCACGCCTGTGAACACTTTTTGCGCCATCGACACGGTTGGGGCAGGCGTTTCTTTCCCGGGAAGTTCAACCAGCGGGATGCCAGGTGACCGCGAAGCAAGCAAGGGCGGTGGTGTTTGAGGTTGTGGATCTACGGCTGGCCGCCTTTCCTCTTTGACCAATACTGCGACTATTGGTTCTTCCTTGGGCTTGATCGCTGCGGCCTGCGGAATACGAATGATCTTGCCGCAGCCAAGGCATTGTCCCTTTCGGCCAGCATGCTCCTTTTTTACTCTGAACGACTTCCCGCAGTGTGGGCACTTGAAGCGAATCACGACGGCTCCCCCCTCTGTCTTTGGGGCTAGAAACGACTGCCCCGCATTCTGCTAAACACCACTCCACAGGGCAAGTGCCTCTCAACGCGGCCAACGCCCTACCTCTTCCGTCTCCACCAGCCGATGGTGATGCCGAGGGCTCCGAGCAGTGACCAGATTATGAAGGTTGAGGGTTCGGGGATGGGAGTGGTAACCTGCGTCCGAATCCAGAGGAAGTTCTCCGCAGCAAGGGCCCCCTCTGGATCGAGATCTGCGCCATTGTGAGGCCCCCAAACCCATTTGGCGTCAGTGCTAATACCCGCAATCGGCTGCCCACCATTCCCGCCCGTCCAAGCGTTATCGGCGCCGTTGTTAGCGCTCGTACCAGGACTTGGGGCGTCGGGGTGCTGCCAAGCCCACTCGGTTACATTCGACCACGCAAGAACATTGAAGTCGGTAGGGGTTGTGCCAGTATCTATAGCATACTGCCATGCGGACGACGTGAGCTTTGGTCCCGTAACGTCACCAACGATCTCGGCGAGAAACCCTGCGGGGTTTGTCGCAGGAACCCAAACAAGATTCGTGTCGTTGTACACGCGGAAAATTACCTGGTAGGTATGGCCGTAATCAAGCGCCAACGACATGGTGTCCGAAAGCTTCCAATTCGCGGAGTTTCCGCTCGGATAGATAGGGGTATACGTCACTGTGACTCCCTCTTGGACGGCGACCGCTTCGGTCACGTTGTCCGCCGTGTAAGTGAGGTTCACGACGATTGCCCCCGACGCCTGCCCAATCCCAACCGACACCACTACCACCACCAAGCCAACAATCAAGCGTTTCATGGGTTCCTCCCCCTGTATGCTTGCCCCTATCCCCCAAGCACTCCCATACCACAAGTGCAAACAGGAATCCACCTTTTTCGCACCCAGAAGAGGAAATCGGTACCGCAGGGGGGGTATTTGCCCCGTGGAGACGCGGAGACGGCCGAGACCCCGCGGGTCTATTCTCCCCGCCGCCGTCGATCAGCTGCCCAGCGCGACCACCGGCCCGATAATCGGCATCTCCGGGCGTCGGGACCGACGGTCTCCGGCCGGTGGTGTCTTGACACGCGCGGCCCAGGTGGATGATTCACAATGGGCTATCTGGTGGCGTAAGACAATCGGCAGCCAATTGACCTAAACCGTTTTTTGATAACGGGTTAGACGGTCTGCCAAAGGGGCGGCCCGCCCCTTCCGTCGAGGCGGGCCGTGTGGGTCTCCGGAGCGTTCGGTGGCTCAGCTTAGTCTTTCGACAGCCGCCAACCGCCGTCGTCGAGCCGCGGGCGGTGGCCGGTCACGGGCTTCGGCGGTGAGGCGATCAAGCGGTAACCGACGGCTTGCCGGGCCGGCCGGAACGTCGTGCGGCTGCTTGGATCGGTCAGGTCCGGCCCGGGAATCGAACTTGTCTTGGGGTCCGGGACGGGCTTCATCGACTCCTCGGCAGCCTTGGATCCTTCCTGCTTGAACGTTCCCGGTAGCGGTTTACCACCCGGGGCCTGGCCGTTGGTGGAGTTCGACGAGCCGGAGGACGGCACCGTGCCGATACCCGCTCCACCACTTGCGCTCGGCGGACAACACGCCCCGCCGGTTCCAAACGTGGTCCCCAGGCTCGGGCCACACGACAAGCAGGGGTCATAACTCACAGACGGGCTGTACGGGGTGGAGTAGACCAGCCGGTAGGTCGTATACGGCACATACGCTGCCTGATAGGTCCAGCTCGTGACCGGGCGGTAGTAGGTTACCGGGCAACCGGTGCAGGGATTGGAGTAGGTCACCGCTCCATAACTCGTTACCGGCACCGGCCGGTACACCGTCCGGTAGCTGGTCTGCGGCACGTACCGGACGGTCTGCGGGACGCAACTGGTGCAGGCCGGCGCGCTGTACACCGGGGCGTAGGTTTGTGCGAAGTAGGGTGTCCTGTAGGTCGTTCGGGCGCCCCATCCGCCGAACAGCCAGCCGCAACAGGCACTGCTTTGTGCCGGGGCGGCCAGGAGCATGGCGGCGATGCCACAGGTGATTACCGCGCCGCGTCGTTTGTGGTAGAACATGCTCGGGCTCCAATCTGGGGGGAACGGGTGATTTCTATATCAGACCGGTTTCCGGCCGCGTTGTCAAGCGGCGGCCGCCACGCATCGGACACTTGGCCGGGTTTTCCCGTCTTAGGGATTATACGTATTATGGTAACACTTCAGCCGAGTGAAGTGACCAATGTGTAATGAGGAAAAAGGGGAAAGGGGAAAAAGGGGAAAGGCAAACTGATGTGACTACGGCTTCGTCCAGCTTGGAAATTGCTCACTTCCCCTTTCCCCCCTTTTCCATTTTCCCTTTCCTTACACTTCACTTCAGATGGCTAAACAGTTACGTATTATGTAAGCTGTTTGGTTCAGGGCGATTATGACACCGCGCACGCGGGGCGCGGGCTGCCTGGATACCTCTTGAAAGCTTAGTTCACGGTTTGCCGCGGTGCCACCCTTGGCCCTCCGCGCGCTTTGGCCCTAGGCTCCGCGGCGACGCTGTTCATACAAGTCGTACAGATCGAACAGCACCTCCCGCAGGTCTCCGCCGTGGTCCGCGAACCGCTTGGCGACGTCGGGTGCGGTAACGTGCGGGGGGTGGTCGCGCTGAAGTAGCTCGACGATCTGCCGGGCCAGCTCCGGGGTGGCGGAGGTGTGAAGCAGGTCGGGCAGACCGACCGGGGCGTGGGCCGTCAGCAGCAGTCCCAGCCCCCTGCGGCGGCAGAAACGCTTCAGCCGGAATCGGTGCCAGAAGCCGAGCTGCTCGTAGCCGTCGACAAGCAGCACGGTCGAACAATCCAAGTCGCCGCTGCGATTGAAGTCCAACGGCAAGCGGCGCTGGCCGTCGTGGAGCTCGACAAGCAGCGTCCGCCGTCCGGCGCGCTCGATGGCCGGGATCAGCGCGGCCAGCAGCGCCGACTTGCCCGAACCGTGTGGCCCGACGACCTGGCCCCACCAGGCGTTTCCCTGCAACCGATCGACCAGGTGCGCGGCGGTTTGGCCGGAGGCGAACAGATAGGGAATCCCTCCCGGCCGGACGCGGCGGCTGCAAAAGGGGTTCTCGGAGGTTGCCCCCTGGCGAGGCTCGTTCACGGTGCGGGGACCTTTGCCGGCTGGCCATTCGGCGG
>CAZUAM010000232.1:0-9925 GCA_964618095.1 uncultured Planctomycetaceae bacterium
CCGACAGAGTCGCCTCCCACAAGAAAACGGGAAGTTATTTATCGTTCGCCCCTTACCTATTTTATTGTGCGGGAGCGAAGGTCGGAATGGCCCGGTCGTACAAGTCGTGTGGAGGGCAGCGGTTCTGACGATTTTCTGGACTCTGCGGGTTGTGGGGCCGATGTTCTCTGAGGCGGCCCGTAACGCCACGCTGTGCCCTTAGTCTCGCCCAAGACGTAGAGAAAGGAACCGTAGGACATGAAACGTATGTTATTGGCCCTGTTGGGGATCACTCTGCTGGCCGGCCTGACCGGATGCTGTTGCCTACCCTCCAAATGCACTCCCGGTTTTCTCTGTGGCGACGCGGGCAGCGAGACCTGTGGTGAGGCCGGTTGCGAGGGGTGCGGCGATGCCGGTTATGAGACCTGCGGCGAGGCCGGTTGCGGGACCTGCGGCGGACCGAAGGCCGTACTGTCTGGCCTGCTGGGCCGCTTCAGATGTGGCGGCCGTGCGGAGGAGGCCTTCACGCCCGGACCCCCGACCGGGACGATCACGTATCCCTACTACACCAACCGCGGACCTCGGGACCTCCTGGCGGAAAGTCCCCCGAGCATCGGCCCGTAGGCCGCCCGCCCATTCGGATCGGGTATATGCCCATCTAATGGGGGGTTTCTGGAGGGGCAAACTTCGCTGCTGACTGTTCGGCTGCCGGTCCCCTCCAATCGGGAAACGGCTTTGCCGGTCGAGCGATCGGTGGAAGCTGGTGCGGTGGGCTCTCTTGGCAGCGGCGGTAGCGATGGCGCCAATTGGCGGGTGAGAGTCCCCGGGCAAGCCGTCCGTGCCCGGTCCATTGCAGTACCGCCTGCAAGTTGAGGACTTCGCGCCAGGTGATCGGTTCTTGGGGCCGTTCGGCGGAGGCCAAGGTGTCGAAGTATGCGATGATCGAAGCGACTTCCCGGTCCGGTTCCAGGGGAGTGCGGTAGCTCCAGTAGTGTGCCCAGCGCGGCAACAGTTCCCGGCGTCGGCCAAGTTCTTTGGAGAAGTTCTCTCGCAGCGACTGGCTGCTTGCGGGATGGTCGACGTAGCGGGCCAGATAGAGATCGAACCGCTGGTTGCCGGTTCCCCATTTTCGCACCAGCTCGCGGAGCCGGGCGTCTCGGTCCGGACCGTGCTCGAACCAGGCGAGTTCAGCCCGGGCCTGTTCAAACGACCCGGCCGCGCCCACGCGATAGCAGGCCCATTGCCGCGCCAGTTGCTCCCGATTGAGGTACCACCACCCGCCGATAGCGATAGCGGCCAAGACAGCCACCCCGGCCAAGACTGCCAGCATCAGGAACACTCGCAGCCTGGGGCGCATGGATCAAACGCCACGAGGGACCGAGCAACGCAGGAAAGCGACTTCCCCAAGAATAGCCCAAAGCCCGCAACCGGTAAACATGGAATGATGGAAGCCCGAAAACAAGAGGCAAACGGCGGTAGGGGGGAAGGCGAGCGGGTTGACGACGGGCCGCTTGCCGCCAGAGCGGCCGGGGTTGGCCGGCGCGATGGTTGATTGGCTTGAACGTCATGGACAGACCACCGAATACGAACGCGCCTGCCGCTTGGGACGGGCGACGTGCAACAGCACGTTGTGTGGGCCGCCCGGGCTTGACCTGGGCGGGCCCCCGGTAGGGCAACACGTCCAAAAGCGGCAAGCGCGCCGCAAAGTAGCTGGTCAGAATTCGAAAGTCGACAGAAATCTCCTGTTTACGACTCACTCAGAGAGGAGGCCCGAATGGTCCTCCAGTCTACGGATTCAGCGGAAAAGCGGTGGGAATGATCCTCCTGTGTGGAGATTGCCTGCAAGAAAAGGGCCCGAGTTACGATGGCGGCCGGGGCCGAACCGGGTAGGGCGGTAGAGCCTGGTGATCGGTCCGGCCGGCCTGGACTGTTCGCTGTTGCAGTTGCAACTGCCGACGTCGCTTGAGGGCACTCGATTGCCGGGCGAGTGCCCCCGACTCCGGCCCGGATCGTGCCAGCCTCGTAGCGGGCCTGAGTGTCCAACCGTTTGGCAATGGACCGACGGGAAGAATCATCGAATGCGTTGCTGATTGCAATACCCCGGGCGACGGTGATCCGCTCAGCGTGGTTCTGCTGGTTGCTCACCCACCTTGCCGGAGGACGCCCACGGCCGAGGGCCTGCCGGCTTCGTGCTGCGCCGCACAACACGGACCGGTCGGCGACTCGACGACTGACATCACCGCGCTCGGGATTTTGAGGCCATGCAGAAGACGATGCCCGGCCGTCGCAAAACAACGGCCGTTGAATCTGGCATTGTCGTCCTCCGGCATGGTGCATATACCCGATGGTTTCGCGAAGTCAAAAACCAATTTTGCAGAAACACCTCGCCCACCGGTTGGAGCCGAGCTAAGTCGAATGTGGTCAAGCGATTTCGACTTCAGAAAAAACTTTCAGCAGCCACGCAGCGTGTGCAAGTAAGGTTTTGCTGACGCCTACTGGCGTTAAGGCCAGGCGAGATTACGAAGACTGCCAGCATTGGGAATTCGGAAAGGTGGCGCGGAAACGCTAGCGGTGGGGCGAGGAAAAACAGGTAAACCCGGCTGCTTTTGGGGAACCGGGGCAGTGGGACGCGATCAGTCCAACCGAAGACGTGCCCACTAAGAGAGATCCCACGGACCGCAGTCCGTGGGCGTTGCAGGGAAACAGGGGCAGCGGCCCGCCAATCGCTAACCGCGAATCGCTAACCGCAATACCGTTCAATCAAGTGCAATATCAAGGAGGATCAAGTGGCACCGGCGTCTCGCCGGTGAGACATAAGTGAAAGCCCTGCCACAGGTTCCCTCACACCGGCGAGACGGCGCTGCCACTGTGCTAACGTCGGGTTCGCCCTTAATTGAACGGCATTGCCGCTTACTGCCAATCGCTAACCACCAATCCCTAATCCCTTCGCGTTGCCTAGCACCAAACGGTTTTCGGGCCGAGTTGCGTTAACTTTGAGATCTCACACTCCTCGTTCCCACGCTCTGCGTGGGAACGGGTCACCACGACGCTCCGCGTCGCAAATCAGGACGCAGAGCGTCCACCGGCTGCGTTCCGACGCAGAGCGTCGGAACGAGAAACGTGACCTTCCAAGGTTTACCGAAATGGTCCACAAAAACCGTTTGGTGCTAGTCGGCAAACCGCTTGATCAGCAGGGCGATATTCTGGCCGCCGAAGCCGAAGCTGTTGGTGAGCACGGCGTTGCAGGGGACCTCGCGGCAAGCGTTGGGGACGTAATCGAGGTCGCAGTCGGGGTCGGGGTCTTCGGAGTTGGTCGTCGGCGGCACGACGTTGTCGCGGATGGCCAACAGGCAGAAGATCACTTCGGTGGCTCCGGCCGCCGCGATCAGGTGGCCGATCATGCTCTTGGTGCTGGAGACGGGGATCTTGTACGCCCGATCGCCGAACACTTGCTTGATCGCCAAGGTCTCCACCCGATCGTTGACCATGGTACTGGTGCCGTGGGCGTTGATGTAGTCGACTTCATCCAGGGCCGCGCCGGCATCGCTGAGGGCCATCTTGATGCAACTGATGGCGCCGCGTCCTTCGGGGTGGGTATCGGTGATGCGGAAGGCGTCGGCGGTGGAGCCGAAGCCACACAGCTCGCCGTAGACGTGGGCGCCGCGGTGTTTGGCATGTTCGAGGGCTTCCAGGACGACCATTCCGGCCCCTTCGCCCAGCACGAACCCGTCGCGTTGGCGGTCAAAGGGGCGGGAGGCCTTGGCAGGTTCGTCGTTACGGGTGCTCAGCGCCGTCAGGAGGTTGAAGCCGGTGACGCCGAAGGGGTGGATCATGGTGTGGGTCCCGCCGGAGAGCATCAGGTCGGCCTCGCCGCGACGGATGATCTCCACGGCCTCTCCGATCGCCTGGCTGCTGGCAGCACACGCGGTGAGGCAATTCATGTTGGGACCTTCCGCGCCGAAGAGGCTGGCCAGGTGTCCGGCGGGCATGTTGGGTTCCTGCTCCAGTTCGCCGACGGGGTGGAGCATTTCCAGGCCTGCGCGGGTGAAGCGGGCCAGATCCAGGGTGTCGCCGCCGGCAAGCCCGGCGATCATCATCTGGGTAAAACGGTCGAAATCCTGTTGGCCTTCGCCGCTGCCGGTATAGATTCCGAAGCGGTTGGGATCGATTTTGGCCTGCTCGATTCCGGAGTCGGCCACTGCCTTTTTGGCGGCGCCGACGGCAAAGTGCGTGTGGCGGCCCTGGTACTTCCAGTTTTCCGGATCTTCGCCCACGTCGGAGAGGTCCCAGTCGCGTACCTCGGCGGAGATCCTGGTGGGGAAGTTGCTGGCGTCGAAGTGGGTGATGTACCCGACGCCGGACTCACCGGCCAGCAGCCGACTCCAGACGGTTTCGATCTCGGATCCCAGGGGCGTGACGCAGCCGATCCCGGTTACCACAACGCGTCGTCTCATGCCGGAGTTCCTCAAGGGGCATTTTGTGGCCCGCCGGCTTCGCCCGACTTGCTCTCCTCCAGCAGTTGGGGAGGCGGGAGCAGCGGGCCGCCGTCGGCGGCATGTCCCACGTCGAAGGCGCCCAGCAGGCGCATCATGCGGAGGAAGACTTTCGGGTCGAACAAGCTCCCCCTGTGGGAGTCGTTCAGGTGGGCGAAGACGATCTCGGCTTGGGCGTGCAAGAGGTTGCCCTTGTGGCTGGTGGCGCTGACCATTGCTCCCTCTGGTTTGACGTATTCGATGGTCGCGGTATAGGTCAGCGTATCGCCCGGGACCGCCTCGCAGAAGAATTCCGCCTTGGGGATCTTGGCCAGAATCACCTTCTCGGCGAATTGGCTGTGTTCGCAGAGCAGCAAACCGCCGGTTTGGGCCAAGCCCTCGATGACCAGCGAGTTGGGGATCATGGGGTAATTGGTGAAGTGATCGTGGAGGTGTTCCTCGGCCAGGGAGATGTTTTTGATGGCCTTGGCGTAGCGGCCGCTTTCGAACTCCAAGAATCGATCAATCCAGTACCAACGCATAGCTCGAACCCGGTAGCAAAAGGCAGACTTGAAACGCGGCTTGGCCGCTTAGTCGGTCATGATCACCTTACTCTCGATGAAACGGCACATGTCGGCCACGGTCAACAGGTTGGGGAAGTCCTGGACCACCGGCTTTTTGGCGAACTGATCCAGGTTGGCAAAGGACATCCGTTTGCGGAGCTCTTCCAGGCCCTTTTCCGTGACCTGCCCGTCCTGGACGTAGTTGGAATCGGTAAGGATATCCTCGGGGAACAGTTCTCCGCGTGGGATCTTGATGTCGAACCCCTTTTCCAGGCGGAAGACGATGTCGAGAAAGTCGATTGACTCGGCGCCCAGGTCTTTCACCAGCGTGGCCTCCGGGGTAACGTCTTCCTCATCGACCCCCAGAGCATCGACTAGTGCAACTTGGATTTTCTGGAAAACTTCATCCTTTGTCGGCATTTGACTCAACCTCCCAACTCGGTAAGCATCAGCAACGCCCTGCGGCAGAGACCCTGCCGGAGGGGAAACCGCTCGTTCTCCTCGTGGCCTTTCTCCGGCTCAGTATCCACCCAGGCTCAGCCCCCCGTCCACGCGCACCACCTGACCGGTCAGGTAGCTGGCATCGTCGCTGGCCAGGAAGGCCACGACTCGGGCAACCTCCTCAGGTTGTCCCACGCGTCTTAGAGGGATGATTTCTTTCAGACGGGGGCCCGCCAGACTGCGAACGGCGGCGCTCATCCCGGTCTCGATCATACCCGGGGCGACGGCATTGACCCGCACCTTGCGGGGCGCCAATTCCTTGGCCAGAGAGCGGGTCAGGCCGTTGACGCCGCCCTTGCTGGCCGCATAGTTGACCTGGCCCCGGGAGGGGAACTCCGCGCCGGTGCTGGAGATGTTCACGATGCAGCCGCCGCGTTGCATCATCATCGGCCGAGTCACCGCGTGACAATAGTTGTAGGTCCCGCCCAAGTTGATTTCGAGCACGTCCTGCCACTGTTGCCCGGTCATCGTTCCCATCAGGCCGTCCCGCACGATGCCCGCCGAGTTGACCAACAGGTCCAGCCGCTCCCACTCGTTGAGCACTTGGTCGACCAGTTCCTGGGCTCGCTGGGCGTCGCGAACGTCGGCCTGAAACGGACGGAGCTGGCCGGGAGAGCCGTTCAACTCTTCCAGGAGGTCCTGGGCCACCTGGACGTTGCTTTGATCCACCAGCGCTACCCGGGCGCCCTCGGATACCAGTTGGGCGACGCAGGCGCGGCCAATACCGCGGCTGCCGCCGGTTACGATTGCTGTCTTGCCTTCAAATCGCATCGGGTTTTATCTCGAGGGAGGAACTGGGCACCCGCTTCCGGGTAGAGCGGCCGCAAGCAGAGGCAGTCATGAAGCTGACTTTTCGGGGACTGCCTCGGTGGGCTGGTAAAGCAGCGAGAATGACTTTCGCAACTCCTCCTTGGTCACTCGGTCGATTTCCGCGTGAGCCGGGACGTTATCGGCCAGATTGTACTTGGCCAATACGAGGCGGGCGCTGACCGTGGTCCGTCCGTTGACGGTTCCCCGGACCTTTAGTTTTGTCTCCTTATCATTGTCCTTGAGGATTTCGGCCGTGACACAGAGCGTCTGGCCCGGTTCGACGAACTGGCCATACTTCACGTTGTTGGCCTGTTTGAGGACCACGATGCTGTGGGCGAAGTCCTCGCTGAGGCGAACCAACCAGGCGGAAGCCTGGGTCATGGCCTCCAGCATCAACACTCCCGGCATCACCGGGAAACGAGGAAAGTGGTCGGCCAGATACTCTTCGGCCATCGTCAAACCCTTGACCGCCGCAATCTTCACCCCGGGCTCCAGTTCGAGGATGCGATCAATCAGCGTAAACTGCATGGAGGCTCCGGGAAAACAATCGGCCTGCGCAAATGGCGACTGAGTGGGAAAACCAAACGACCCAGTATAACTTGCGGTACATGGGGCCACAACGGGGAAATGGAATTCCGGGCGGTTTCTCATAAGCCCAATCGCGGCAAGACTTTAGCACAACGACACCGTCCGGGCGGGGCGTGGGAGCAGGGGCCTGGGAACGCGGGGGCCAGGCACAGCGCCCTGGCGGCGGAATCGAGGCCCCTGCCAATTTGGCAGCCCCCTTGCCCGATCACAAACCACCATTTTCCTTAAACCCTGTCCAGATAACGGGTAGCGATCACGCCTCCGCTATTGGCACAGGCTTTGCACCCGGTTGATCTCCGGTTTCATTGCAGAAAACACGACCTCCGGCGGCGGTCCTCGAACACGCATCCCGCCGAAGGGCCTTGATCCAGAGGAGGAGTAGCGATGGTCTTCCGTTACCGAAAGAGACGACATCCCATCTACCACCTTCGCGACGACATCGACCGGCTGTTGACCGGGGTCTTCGGACAGTGGGCCGAGAGTGGCCTACCGATTGCGAGCCGCGGCCAGCCGGCCGTGAACATCTGGGAGGCCGACGATGCCGTAATGGTCGAGTTGGAGGTGCCCGGTCTGAAGGGCGATCAAGTCGACGTCTCCGTGGTCGGCAACCAGCTCTCGCTGAAGATCGAGCGCCCGGAGTTGAAGCAGGAAGGAGTCACCTACCATCGCCGCGAGCGCCCCATCGGCTCGTTCACTCGCGTGTTGCGGTTGCCGGTGGAGGTCGACGCGGATCGGGTACAGGCCGAACTGACCGACGGCGTGTTGACGATCGCCCTGCCGAAAGCCGAAAACGCCAAGCCGCGAACAATCCGGGTGACCGCTGTGTCGTAAGTCTCCGGGGTTTGTCGCGCCGCTGCCGAGCCCCGGTTGGGCATCGAGGCTCCCCGGCCGCTGGCGGATCGGCTGCGACGGACCACCGTGGTTGGTAAACAAGAAAGGAGCCACGCTGATGGCAAACGAAAACACGATCAAGAAGACGGCGGCCGATGAGGCCACCGGAGCCGAACACACGCGAAGCGGACGCTGCTACGGTCCCCACGTCGATATCCTGGAGCAGGCCGACGAATTGCTCGTCCTGGCCGACGTCCCCGGCGCCAAAGGCGACAAGATCGACGTGAACTTCGAGGACGGGAACTTGACGATCCACGCCCCCGTCGAGCCGCGGCAGGACCAGGGCCGCGAGTTCCTGCTCCAGGAGTACGGCGTCGGCGATTACTACCGCACCTTCCGCGTGAGCGAAGCCATCGACGCCAGCAAGATCACGGCCAGCTACGCCGACGGGGTGCTCACGCTCCATCTGCCCAAGGCCGAAGCGATCAAGCCGAGGAAAATCAGCGTAGAGGCAGAGTAACCGTGTACAAGACTCCAACGAAAGGAGGGCAATCCCATGGGCCTGATACCTTGGAGAGGCAAGCAACGCGAAGGCGAACGAATGGAATCGCCCCTGGTCGCGCTGCGCAGCGAAATGGACCGGTTGTTTGACACGTTCCTGCGGGAACCGTTCGGGGAGATCGATTGGCCTTTTGTCGGTCAGGGAAAATGGTCTCCCACGGTCGACGTCGCCGAAAGTGACGATGAGGTCGTGGTTCGCGCGGAACTGCCCGGAATCGATCCGAAGGACCTCGGCGTCTCCGTCTCCGGGAACCAGTTGGTTCTCTCGGGTGAGAAGAAAGAGTCGAGCGAGAGCGAGGGGAAGGATTTCTCCCACAGCGAGAGCCGCTACGGCTCGTTCCGCCGACTGGTGCAGTTGCCTGAGGGAATCGACACGGAAAACGTCGAGGCCCAGTACGCCAATGGCGTGCTCACGCTGCACTTGAAGAAGACCCCGTCCGCCGTGCCCAAGCGGATCGACGTCAAGGTCAAGGAGTAGGGGTCCGTCAAGATTGGGACTACGGCTGGGGTGCCGGTGGCGGCTTGGCCGCCAGCGTGCGTCCGTCGGGGCGGTCCTGGCACGGTTGCGGCAGTTGTCAGCATCGAAATGACCTGTTTAGCCCGAAGTTCCGGAAGAGAATCGCATCTAAGTAATTGAGAACAAACGACTTAACTGCGATTTGAAATTCCTTGCTCTGACCACTGTTAGAATAGGAAAGATCACAACTGCTTGCGCCATAAGGAGTTACGTCGCCCTACATGACTACGCTTTGCAGGACGAAACGCAGTTAAGTCATTGCACGACATAGAGTTAAGCAGAATTCCCCCTTGGAACTTCGGTTTAGCGGGGCCGCTTGCGGCCCGTTTCCCGTCCGAAACGGCAACGGCAGTCGCAGCGGGCCGCAAGCGGCCCCGCTAAACGCACACGCGACAATTCAAGTTTGACGAACCAACGGCGTGCAGTGGACTTTCTTACCGCAGGGAGTACACTAGCAGAGAACGTGCTGACCAGGACCCGCCCGTACGAGGGGGAGACCGATGCCGTGCCGTGGAGTTCGCGGGGCGACCACCGCCGAGGCCAACAGCGGCGAGGAGATCCTCAAAGCCACGCGGCAACTGCTGGCACTGATGATTCGTCAGAACGACATTCGGGAAGAGGACGTGGCCAGCGCGATCTTCACGACGACGACGGATCTGGACGCCGAGTTTCCCGCCCTGGCCGCCCGGCAGTTGGGCTGGCTCAGCGTGGCCGCGCTGTGCGCCCACGAGCTGGACGTGCCGGGCTCGCTTCGCCGCTGCATTCGCGTCCTGTTGCACTGGAACACGGACAAGCCGGCCGACCAGATCGTTCACGTCTACATCAAGGAAGCAGCCGGGCTGCGCCCCGACCGCTCCAAGCTGCCGCCGGTCGACTGGAACGAGCTGGAAGAGTGGATCGCCGAGCATCTGAACGACGAGGCCAAGCCGATTCGGCGGTGAGCAGGGGCCGGCTGTCCGTGCCAAGAATCCCGCTGGCGTCGTCACCGCTGTAGGATCTCCTGGCAAGTAACCAGATTGCGGGGGGACGGCTGCGGATCCCCCTTGATGAGGCAAGATGGTTCCCCGAAATTGGTGCAGAAGCCTGTCTCATTTTCGTCCCTG
>CAZUAM010000233.1:0-9921 GCA_964618095.1 uncultured Planctomycetaceae bacterium
CCATCGCCCCAGCTCACTGGGCGCGTAGCGGGCCTTCCAGAGATCGGCCGGGTCGCAGGGCCAGGTGGCGATCACCTGCTTCCCACCGTGTCCCCCTTTGACCTCTTTGATGACCGGCTTCTGCGGCTTGCTCGACCCGTAGAAGAACCCACCAACCTTCGCCTTGTTCCCGGTCGGCGAGGTGAACGTTACGTCGATGGTCACATCCCAGGTGGGGCTGTGATACTTCCCTTCGTGCTGGAACGTAAGCTCGAAGACCTGATAGGGCATCAGCCGGGAGGTGTTCTGCGTGACCTTCACCTCCAGCCCGGCCGGCTTCGACGGGGCTTCCGCGCGGATCAGGGCTGCGTGGGGCGCCAGCCCGCCAACAACAACGACAATCATGAAAGGTACTCTTGCCTTCATCTCTTGGCCTCCTTCGCGTAGAGACAGACAACCGCATCGCCCTCGAAGGGGGCCGTCAGCTCACGGCGGGCGCCGCCGCGGACCGCCTCGGCCGGTTGCGCCTTTCCCGTGCTGGGATGGAACCACTCCACTGCAAGCCGCCCCTTCGCGGCCGACAGGTTCACCGTTACCTTGCCTCCGGACGGCAGGTACACCAGGTACTCGGTCTTTTTCTTCCCCCGGCCGGCCAGGCAATAGCCGGTCGAGGCCAGCTCGTTTTGGGGCGTCGCGGCGGCCAGGTTCAGCCGGTTGGCGTAACGCAGCGTATGGCCCATGTTGAGGCGGACGGGGTCCCACTTCGGATCAAGCCGGGCTCCCAAGACCACACCGTCATAAGGGTCCATGAAGATCGGGTTCAGACCCCGCAGAAAGCTCTTCCAGACCCAGGCCTGATTGCCGCCGATGCCCCAGAGGTGATCGGTGTCGCTGAGGACGACCTTGCTCCCGTCGGCCGCGGGCGGATTGTCGCGGTAGCCGCCTTCGTGGTTGGGCGAGATCCAGTCGGCCGGGCTCTCGAACAGGGTGCGGTTGCTGCCCCCGCGGTATTGAAAGGTCATGCCCACCGGGTGCTGCTTTGGTTTGCGCCGCTCGTAGTCGTGGACGTAGCGGACGACGTGGTACTGCCAGCGGGTCGAAGGCGGGTGGTTCTCGTTGGAGATCTCGTAGAGCACGTTGTCCAGGTCGTTTACCGTATCGACCAGCTTGCGGACGTAGGCTTCCTGCCGGGCGGTGACCTTGGGACTGGCCAGCGCGTGGATCTCGATTCCCTTGCCGTCGCCGTTTCGGTCGCCGTCGATCCCGTTGACGTTATTGTCCGGATGGAAGGGGTGACTTTCCCAAGCCCCGGGGGAGAATTGCAGGCCCCACCCCTCGAAGAGCATGATCGAGACGTAGATTCCCCGCTTGCCTGCCGCCTCGACCCGCGACCGCAGCCGCCGGAAGTAGTCGGGATTGAACTTCGTGAGGTCGAACTTCGGCTTGCCGTCCAGCGCGGGGCCCAGTGTGCCCACGGCAGATTGGCCGGTGCGCGCCCAGGGTTGGGGGGCGGCGTGGTGGGGTTTTTCTTTCCGCCACTGCGGGTTGTTCCCCCGCGTGTCCCAGGTGGTCGACTCCCAGGTCCACAGCCGGATGAAGTTGTGACCGAGCCGCTCCAGGAAATCCAGATAGGCGGCAAAATCGAAGCGCGGTGGCGGATCGGCCGGTCCCATGTCAACCAGGTTGGACCAGGTGTGCGAGCCGGTCAGATAGATCGCCTTCCCGCTGCCATCGGTGAAGTAGCGGCGATTGTCGGGATGGACCTTCAAAGGACCGGTAGCAGTTGATCGCGTTGGCCTGGCCGGGCCTGCCTGCGGCGTACGACCCGCGGCGGTCTTCCCCTGCGCAAGACCCAGCCCCGCGGCCGCGCTCAGGCCCGCCGAACGGTACAGAAAGTCGCGCCGATTCATTGGATTTCTCCTTCGATGTGTATAAACAGCTCATGACCATGTTTTGACCGAATCGCCGGATGGCCGTGCGGCTAGAATAAACCATCCCGACGCGGTTTGCAATGGTTTAGCCCCGGCGGCCACGCCGGGGTGTTCCACCGTGTGGACGCGGCGGCCAAACGCGTGTGCCTGCCCACGCACTTGCGTTTTCGGTGGTTCCCAATATGATAGTGGACGTGGAGGTCATTATGAACGCACTACGCTCCCTGCTCGTGATCGTCTCGTTCTGCGCCGGCCCGCTGGCTGCCGAAGCCGCCGAGCAGGTTCCACCGACGATCGAGTTATCCGCCGACACACTGGCCGACAAGATTCACGGAGGGCTGCTGGGCCAACTGCTGGGCAACCTCAACGGGCTTAGGCACGAGATGAAGTACATCGACCGGCCCGGCAACGTCGAACACTATGTCCCCGCCCTGCCCGACGGGGCCCGAACCGACGACGACACCGACCTGGAATGGGTCTACATCGTCGCCATGCAGCGCGAGCAGACCATCTTACTGCCGCCGCGGCGGATCACGGCATTGTGGAAGACGCATATCAACCAGCGGATCTGGTGCTCCAACCACTACGCCCGACGGCTGATGGATCTCGGCATCCATCCGCCGCTTACCGGCCACGTGGCGCTGAACCCCTGGGCCGATTTCAACATCTCGGGCCAGTTCGTCTGCGAGACGTTCGGGCTGATCGCCCCCGGGATGCCGCGGACCGCCGCGCGGATCGGGCTGAACTACACCCGGGTGACCATCGACGGCGAACCCGCTCAGACCACGCAACTGTTTACCGCCATGATCGCCACGGCCTTCGTCACCGACGAGCTGGAGAAGATTCTCGACGCGGGCGTAACGGCCGTCGACCCCAAAAGTGCCATCCGCCGGATCGTCACCGACGTCCGCCGCTGGCATCGGCAACACCCGGACGATTGGCGGGCTACCCGCGGGCTGGTCAAGCAGAAATACAGCCGCCACGGCGGGGCGATGCGCGACCGAAACGGCTACGAATTGAACACGGCCGCCACGATTGCCGCCCTGCTGTACGGCGGGGGCGACTTCGTCGAGACGTTGCGGACGGCCTTCAACTTCGGCTGGGACGCCGACAACAACGCGGCCTCAGCGGGAACGATCGTGGGCGTGATCCGCGGCCACCGCTGGATGCAGGCCCGGGGCTGGAAGATCCGCGACCGCTATCGCAATACCTCCCGGCCCGGCATGCCCGAGGACGAGACGATCACCCGCTTCGCCGACCGCCTGACCGAGTTGGCCGAGCGGGTGATTGTCGAAGGTGGCGGGAAGAAGCTCACCCGCAACGGCCGGACCGTTTTTCGCATCCGCACCCAGCCCGCCGGCAACGTCTATCCGCTTGCCGACCCGGCCGAACAACTTGCCCGGCTGCAATCCAAGCTCAAACCCGAGATTGAAACCGCGTTCAGCCCGGACACCCCGGCTCTGCAGCAGGCCCGGGCCGCCTACTTGGCCATCTGCCTCGATTTGACCGAACCGCTCCGCCGCCGACACCCGGACCAGTGGTCGCAGGCCGTCGCCGCACTCCTTCAATACCCGAAGCTACTCCACGCCCTAAGGAAATCCCCCACGCCCGCCGCCGCCAGACTCCGCGAGCGGGCCCAGGCCGCGGGAATCGAGCAGTGAAATGGCTCTGTAGTCTGGGGCGTGGCAGCCACAACGCGATGTTCCACACGACTCGGATTTAGCCGGCGGGCTTGCCCGCCGCGCTATGCGCCAGAAACGCCCCGTCGTGTCGCGCCGGACAAGTCCGGCGGCTAAATGACCACGAAACCAACAGTATTCGGGCTTGAAGACCCCGGTTACTTAAGATCGAAATTGATCTTCGCGTCGCGGAACTTCTGCTGGTCAACCTTCAGGCCAAAGCCGGGGGCGTCGGGGACGCTGCATGTGCCCCCGCCGATCTTGTAGCCCTCGGCGATTAGCAGATCGGTCGAGAGCGGATCGTGCTCGGCCCGATAGACGTTGGTGATCGCCCGGCCGACCTGCAACTGCATGTAAAAGCCCACGAGCGACCCCCAGTTGTGCGGCCCCACGAGGATTCCCTGCGGTCTGGCCCAAGACGCCTCGGTCAGGATGCCGTCGATGCCGAAGTGGTTCATATCCCCCTGCAAGACGTCGACGGCCTTGGCCTGGATGAAAGGTCTGTAGGCTTGCAAGTCGCCCACGGTCTCCCCCTCGGCCAGGAGCGTCTTCCAGCCCCGCTCGGCCATGAACCGCTTCAGATCCAGACACTGGTCGACTGTCTCGGGAAAGGGCTCCTCGACGAACGCCAGGTTCAGCTCGCCCGCACGGTTGAGGAACCGTTTCGTTCCGGCCAGGTCGTAGCCGTTGTTGGCGTCCACGCCGACCAGGAAGTCGTCGCCGGCGTGCCGGCGGATCACCTGGAGGACCTCGACGTCGCGCCGGTCGCCTTCGGCGCGGTCCATCCACTTGGCCCCCCGGCCGATCTTGACCTTCACCGCCCGATGGCCGTGCTTCCGCGCCATGTCGATCTCTTGCTTGAAGCGATCCCTCCAGCGATCAGCGTATTGCGGCAGCAGGTCGGCGAAGTAGATCGAGCCGTCGTAGACCGGCACGCGCTCCGGGCCCCGCCCGCCGAGCAGTTCGTAGACGGGCTTCTTCAGAACCTTGCCGACAAGGTCCCAGAGCGGCATGTCTTGTGTTCCCAGCACGTCGTCCATCGACCGCCGGGAGGCGTCGAACCAGTCGATGGGGTTCTTGCCCAGCAGCCCGGCCAGCTTCTCACGGCCCAGCCGGCAATTGCCCAGCCCCTCAATCCCCGCGTTGGTGAAGACGCGGACCATGCGGTCCCGGGCGCGGTCGCCGTGGACGCCCCGCCGCGAGTTTTTGCCCACCAGCTTGGGCCGGCGGCTTGTGAGGTCGAAGCCGACGATTCGGGTGATCTTGACGTCACGGGGAGGTAGGGCCGCTTGTAGCAGCCGGGGCAGCAGAGCCGCTCCCGCCGCAGCCGTCAGAAAATCGCGCCGTCGCATGGTTTTCTCCTCAAGGACTCGTGGTGCAGCCAACCGGTACTATCATAGCGGCAGCGGCCGAACGTGCAAGTTGCCGGGGCGGCGGGGATCTGGTAGATTCTAGCTTGTTGCGTGAATGATACTGGAGGCGCGCGGCAGTGGGCGTTGCTGCACTCGGCCCAGCCCACGGCCTGTCCGCCCACATATTGCCCATCATGCGATCGCTGGAAGGAGACAGGTGTATGAAACGTCTTATTGTGATGAGTGTGGCTATGCTGTTGGTGGGTGGTTGCTCTAAAGGGTCCGGGCCCTCTGTGCCCGAGCCGTCGCCGCCTGAGGCGCCTGCTCTCGGGGAGGGGTGGGTCCGGCTTTTCGACGCCAAGACGCTCGACGGCTGGAAGTCCGCGGACAGCGCCGGTTCCTTCAGCGTCCGCGACGGGATGATCGTGGTCGACGGTCCGATGGGCCACTTGTATTACGTGGGTGACGTGTCACTGCATTCGTTCAAGAACTTCGAGTTCCGCTCCGACGTGATGACCACGCCGGGCTCCAACTCGGGAATCTATTTCCACACCCGCTACCAGCCGACCGATTGGCCCCGGCAGGGCTACGAGGTCCAGGTCAATCAGAGCCACGTCGATCCGCAGAGGACCGGGGGCCTCTACGACGTGGCCAAGGTGTTGGAGTCTGCGGCCGAAGACGGTGTCTGGTTTACCCTGGAGATCATCGTCCGCGGCAAGCAGGTCGTCACCAAGGTCAACGGCAAGACACTGGTAGACTATACCGAGCCGGAAAACCCCCAGCGTCCGGAAGGATGGGAGGGCCGGCGGCTGTCCAGCGGCACCTTCGCCCTTCAGGCCCACGACCCGAAGAGCAAAGTCTACTTCGCAAACATCATGGTCAAACCTCTGCCGGACTGACACAACAGAAGGAGGTACTCCCGATGTTGCTGCGAGCAACCTGTGCGTTGGCAGCCGGGCTGGCGTTGGCGGCGGCCCAAGGCGCCACAGCAGCCCCGCACAAGCCGCTGGCCCTGCACCCGGACAACCCGCACTATTTCCTCTTCCGCGGAAAACCGACGGTACTGATCACCTCCGGCGAGCACTACGGGGCGGTGTTGAATCTCGACTTCGACTACGACCGCTACCTGGCGGCCCTGGCGGCCGACGGGCTGAATCATACGCGGACGTTCTCGGGCACCTATCGCGAGGTTCCCAAATCGTTCGGTATCACCGACAACCCGCTGGCCCCCCGGCCCAATCGCTACATTTGCCCTTGGGCCCGAAGCAGTACGCCGGGCTACTACGACGGCGGCAACAAGTTCGACTTGACGCGATGGGACCCGGCCTACTTCGAGCGGTTACGGCGCTTCATGGCCGCGGCCGGGAAGCGGGGCGTGGTCGTGGAGATGAACCTCTTCTGCCCGCTCTATGAAGACGTGCTCTGGGCGGCCTCGCCGATCAGCGCCACCAACAACGTCAACGGCATCGGCAATTGCCCACGCGACGAGGTCCTGACGCTGAAGCATCCCCGGCTGCTGGAAGTCCAGGTCGCGTTGACCCGCAAGATCGTCCGCGACCTGAACGGGTTCGACAACCTCTATTATGAGGTCTGCAACGAGCCGTACGCGCGCAACGTCCCGGAGGATTGGCAGCGGCGCATCGTGGACGCGATCCTCGACACCGAAAAGGGCCTCCCCCAAAAGCACTTGATCTCCCTGAACATCGCCAACGGCCGGAAGAAGGTCGTAGACCCTCATCCGGGCGTGTCGATCTTCAACTTCCACTACTGTGGTCCCCCGGACACGGTGGCGATGAACTACGGCCTCAGCAAGGTGATCGGCGAGAATGAAACGGGGTTCCGCGGCCGGCACGATTTTCTTTACCGTAGTGAAGGGTGGGACTTTATCCTTGCCGGCGGCGGGCTGTACAACAACCTCGATTACTCGTTCACTCCCAAGCATCCCGACGGCACGCTGCGGGCCTACCGCTCGCCCGGCGGCGGGAGCCCCAAGCTGCGAAAACAGTTGGGCATCCTCAAACGGTTTCTGGAAGGCTTCGACTTCGTGCGGATCAGACCGCACCAATCCGTCGTCAAGGGCGTCTCCGGCGGCCTGTCTGCCCGCGCGCTGGCCGAGCCCGGGGTGGCCTACGCGATCTACCTTCGGGTGCCGATCCCCAGACGGCCGAAGAAGATCGAGGAGCACCTCCGCGATCGCGTCCAAACGGCACTCGTGCTCGACCTGCCGCCCGGGCGGTACCGTGCCGATTGGGTCGACACGAAGACCGGTGCGGCGGTCCAGAGCAGGTCCTTTAAGGACTCCGGCGGCGACACGCGGCTCCAGTCGCCGGTGTTCGCCAATGACATCGCGCTGCGAATCGTGGCGGCGCCCGGTTCAGGACCGTAGGATTCCCGCCATCAAGTGGGGCTGGCGGAAGCGGTCTGAAGGCGGCCGCGGAGGGAGAATCGCCAACGTGGGCTCACTGGGCAATCGTCAGAATCCCCGAAGAGCCGGCCGCTGGAGTCGCCTCCTGCGGCCGTGCACTCACCATCCCAATTACGATCGGAGCAAGCGATGAAGCGGCGAGCGATCATCGTTGGCGGCCTGCTGCTTGCGGCCGCGACTGCTTCGGCCCAGCCGGTACAGGGTGGACCGCTCGACCCACGCGGCAGGATGCACCTGCCCATTGGAATCCCCAATAGCCTGGATACGCTGAAGACGTTTGTCGAGGCCGAGGGCAACTTCTCGCCGGGGTTCGGCAGCTATGGCGTCTACTTCTGGCTTTGGGATCCACAGACGGTCAAGCTGACCGCTCCCACGATGGACAACGTCGAGTGCGAGCACGGGCTGGGCGGCGTCGGCTACCTGATCCCCTGGAGCACTTTCAGCGCCGCGGGGATCCGCGTGAAAACCGAGGTCTGCCAGCTTCGCCGCGACTCGCCTGGGGGCGAGGTGTTCGTGGTCGGCGCCCGGGCTCATCTGACCAACATGGGCAAAGACCAGCGGCGAGTTGCCTTTTACGTTGCGCTGCGGTCGCTGGGCGCTGCGGGATGGCCGGTCGGCGAGCTTGCCGTCAGCGCCCAGCGCGACGCGCTGCTGGTCGACGGCCACCCCGCGGTGATTGCCGACCGGCAACCGGCCAGCGCCGGCGTGCTGCCGAGCGATGCCATTGGACCGATGGCGGCCGGGGGCAAGATGCCGAACGACCGGCGGGCGGCATCGGCCGACGGTGATTGTTCCGGGGCGCTGCGGTTCGAGCTTGGGCTTGTGGCAGGCGAAACGAAGACGGTCGGCCTGGTTTGTCCGGTCCTGCCGGGTCGAAGGGCCGTCGGACACCGGTGGGACGGCAAGGGACACGCCCAGGGAGATCTCGCCCGCCCCAATCCGATCGAAGGCGGCGAGCTTCAGCCTAATCCAGGGCTGGCGTACTATCGCCGGTTGAAGGCCGACCGGCTGTTTACCGAGGCGGCTGCTTATTGGAAGGACCTGGTGGGGCGGGTGGAAGTCGAGCTGCCCGATCCTCGCTGGGCCGAGGCCCTGGCGGCGATGACCGGTCATCTGGCCCTCTGCATGAACCGCGGCGCGCCCGACGTGGCGGTCGTCAACTACAACGTCTACAACCGCGACGGGGTCTACGTGGCCAACGTGCTCCAGAAGGCCGGGCGGTTCGACCTGGCGGCCGAGGCAATCGACTATTTCCTGGCGCATCCCTTCAACGGGCGGATCTACCCGGAGGCCGACAACCCCGGGCAGGTCCTCTGGATCCTGGGCGAGCACTGGCACTTCACCCGCGACAAGAAATGGCTCCGGCGCGTCTATCCCTCCGTAGCGAAGTTGGCGGCGATGATCCAATACTACCGGACGGCTCCCGGGCCGCATTGGGTGAGCCTGACCAGCCTGGATTTCGGTGAGGCCCTGCCACCCGATCAGCGCCAGGAATTGAAGCCGGGCCGCTGCGACGGCAACCATCCGGAGTACACCGAGGCCTTCGACATCGCCGGTCTGCGGGCGGCCGCTTCGCTTGCCCGGGCCGTCGGAAATCCGGCCGACGCGGCCCGCTTCAGCAAGCTGGCCGAGTCGCTCTTGGCCGGCTACGACCGGCAGTTCGGTGGGCGGCTTCCCCGCGGTTACGGGAGCTACTCGGTGCTCTGGCCGTGCCGGCTCTACCCGTTTCGCGAGGGCAATGGTTTCCAGCAGTTCCAGGGGGTGGGAGCCAAGCGGCCGGGCGGCTGGCGTTATTTCCCCCTGGCCACCGCCCATCAAGGTCTGCTGGCGGGAACCCGCGCAGCCGGACACGGCACGCTGGAAGCACATCTGAAGCACGAACAAATGCGGGGATGGTACGTGCTGGACGAGGGGGGCGGCAGCGGCGCAGGCGCCTGGAAGTACGTCAAGACCAACTGGAAACCGGACGTGGCCATGCCCCACGGCTGGGCCGTCGCCGAGTTCGTGTTGCTGCTGCGAGACTGTCTCGTGCTGGAGGACGGCGACCGCCTGCGGTTGCTGCCGGGCGTGCCGCCCGAGTGGTTTTCGCACCCGGAGGGCATGGCCATCGAGAACCTGCCCACTCACTTCGGCAAGTGCTCGCTGGCCTACAGACCGTCCGGGAATGGAGCCACGCTGACCCTCTCGGGCCAGGCTTCTCCGCCCGCAGGTTTCCTGCTGGCACTACCCGGCTCGCTCGAAGCCAAGGTCACCGTCGACGGCAAAGAAGTGCTTCGCTCCGAGAACGGGGGCTGCTTGCTTCCGTCCAAGACGAGACGGGTACAGATCGAGTTGACGGAGTGAATCGCCGGCTGCCGAGCTCGGCGCAGAGGGTATGGCGCCTCAGCGCGTCAGCGCCCTCAGCTTGGCGTAGACGACCGGGTCGTCGGCGGCGCCGCGGAAGACGAATGGCTGGTACTGGTTGACGTCCTTGAGCATCAGGCCCCAGGAGGCACCGCCCGCGACCGACAACTCGGCCGCCCGGGCTGCCTGCTGGCCCGTCTTGTCGTCCTCGT
>CAZUAM010000234.1:0-9906 GCA_964618095.1 uncultured Planctomycetaceae bacterium
CAAGGGAAGCGGGCTTCGGTTCGGGCGACGCCGCTGAGGACCATCCGGATCACTTCAACAACCTTGGGGTGGTGCGCCACGGTGCGTTTCTCGACTTCCCCCGGGGCACGCTGCTCGCAGTTGTCGCAATGCCCGCAACTCTCGGCGTTCTGCTCGCCGAAGTATCGGAGGATTTCACGTTGCCGGCACGCCCCGCTCAGCGCGAAGCGGACCACCCGGTTGAGCTTGTCGTATTCGGCGGCCTTGCGGTGCTCGAGCGCGTCGAAGTCGATCTCCAGTTTCTCCGGCGGCGTTTGGCGGTCGATCATGCGGATCGCCCGGCCCCGAAACGGCGGCACGTAGGTGAACCACTTCAATGCGTTCAGCTCCCGCAGCGCGTGGGCAACGGAGTTGTGGTCGATTTCCTCGCCGGTGGCCAAGTCGCGGGGATTGAAATGGATCAGCTCGTTGCGGCGCTGGCCCACCATCCGCTCCACCGCCTGCAACACCCGGCGCCTGACCTTCGCCCGCTTCGGCAGCAAGTCGGCCAGCGTGGGCAGGTCGCTGTCGATCCGCACGGCGGCCATGTTTTGCGAGGCGATCAACCGCTCCAGCACGCCGGCACTCTCCAGCAGTTGCTCGCAGTTGCCCACCCCGTCGGCCCCAATCGGCAGACTCAACCGCTGCTTGACCTCTTCCTGGGTGAGCTCGATCGGATCGTCGTCGAGGCTGCGGAGGAAGTCGTAGACTGCGGCCACGTTCTCCCGAGCGGGATAGGCACTCTCGATGAAGTACTCCTGGATGTAGCGATCCGAGGCGTTATACAGCAGCAGGCACCGCGACGGCCGCCCGTCCCGGCCTGCCCGGCCCGCCTCCTGGTAATAGGCCTCCAGCGTGCCGGGCAGGTTGTAATGTACGACGAAACGCACGTCGGCCTTGTCGATCCCCATGCCGAAGGCATTGGTCGCCACCACGATCTCGCACGGCCCCTGCATGAACGCCTCTTGTGTGGTGCGCCGCTCGTCGGGCATCAGGCCCGCGTGGTAGGCGGCCGTGCGGCGGCGAGTCTGCTGGGCCACGAGTTCCGCTACCTCTTCGGTGCGTTTGCGGGTGGCGGCATAGATGATCCCCGACCCGGGCGTCTGGCCCAAAAAACGCATCAGCATGTCGGCCTTCTGGCGCTCGGTCTTTGGGCATAGGACCTCGTAGAAGAGGTTGGGCCGGGCGAAGCCGGTGATGAAGGTTCGCGGGTCACCCAGGGCAAGCTGCTCGATGATGTCGCGGCGAACCCGGTCGGTCGCCGTGGCCGTCAGCGCGATGGTTGTCGGGTTGCCCAGCATCCGGCGGAAGTAGCCCAGCCGCGCGTAGTCGGGCCGAAAGTCGTGCCCCCACTCGCTGATGCAGTGGGCCTCGTCCACCGCCAACAGCTTCGGCCCCACCGACAGAACCGCGTCCAGGAACCGCCCGCTGCGGAACCGCTCGGGCACGACGTACACCAGCCGATATTCGCCGGCCGCCATCCGCTCCAGCCGGGCGTATTGCTCGGCCAGCGACAGCGTGCTGTTGACGTAGGTGACCGGCAGTCCCAGTGCCAGGAGCTGATCGACCTGGTCCTTCATCAAGGCAATCAGCGGTGAGACGACCAGCGTCAGTCCCTCTAGCACGATCGCCGGCAACTGGTAACAGAGGCTCTTGCCCCCGCCGGTGGGCATCACGCACAGGCAATCCTCACCGGCCAACACGGCCGAGATCACTTCCTGTTGCCCCTCTCGGAACGAGGATAGCCCGAAGGTGGCCAGATGCGACTTCAGGTCCAAATCGGCGGGGCTGGACATCGGTTGCTTCTGACACATGGCGGGAAGGCACGAAATGGGATCTCGTGGCTTTGGGAGTGGACTGTTTAGCCGCCGCGGCCACGCGGTGGCAGGTCCCGGCGTGGCCGCCGGGGCTAAACCTTGCAGAACTCCCGGAATCGTGCAACTCCATACGGATCAATTGCTCGCCGCGAACTCCCCTGATTATAGGGCCAAACTCCGCCGGCGCAAATGCTCCCCCGGCCCACGCCTCGACTACGGCCCGGGAGCAAACTGGCCCACGATTTCGCGCTTTTTTGTGAAGTCGATTCGGCCGGCATCCAGATCGCGTCTCTTCTCGTGTTTGAACACCACGTGACGGACCCCCGCCGGCAGATCCTCGACCGTACATGGCGTGGTGTGAGGCTTTCTGTCGGCATCCACCTGCAACTCGCCGTCCAGGTAGATCGTTGCCTCGTACGGCTCCGTGATGAAATTGACGTCAACCCGCGCGGGGTGCTCCGGGGTGGCCAGGCGGCCGGTCCACAGCCCCACCGCCGACAGAACCGCCAAAACCACCACACCGGCGGCTGAGACGATGATGCGGCGCCGGGACCGTCCCGGGTGTCCGCCGGCTTCCTGCTCGGAGGATGCCAGTCCGCTGAGCATCTCTGGGGCGTCCTGGAACCGCCGCTGTGGCTCCGGCTGGCATGCCCGCAACATGAGCTGATTCAACCTGCACAAGATCGGGTGTTGTGCGATCTGCGGTGCCCTTTGGCCCAGCCGGGGAAAGCTCTCCACCGGCAGCCCGGTCAGCATCTCGTAGATCACCAGCCCCGCCGCGTAGACGTCGGCCCGGGTATCCATGCGGCCGTCGGGCGGCATGTACTTTCGGGTCCCCACGCGCGAGACCTGCGGGTCGGCCTCCGCCAGCAGCCCGAAATCCGCCAGCTTCAATTGCCCGCCGACGTACAGGCAATTCCCCGGCTTCACGTCGCGATGGACCATGCCCGCCGTGTGCAGATGGGCCAGACCGGTCAGCAACTCTTGGGCATACCGCAGGCACTCCTCGGCCGGCAGCGGGCCGGCCTCCAGCCGGCTCTCCAAGGTGGCCGGCTGGTAGCTTTCATCGGAGGAGGCCGGGCCGCCGGAGAGGTCGTCTGCCGGTTCCATCACGTAAAACAGGTGCTCGGCCGTCTTGCCCACGTGCTGGATGCCCAGCAGGTTGGGATGGTGCGTATGGACCGCGTCTTCCAGGCGGGTGATGGAGGTGATTTCGCGCCCCGCCGGGTCCGTCGCCCCCGGGCTCCGCAGGGAGATCACCTTCACCGCCCGAAGATGGCCCGTGGTCCGATTCGTGGCCAGCCACACCTGGCCGAAACCGCCTTGGCCGACCGGGCGGATCATCTCGAAGTCGGGCACGCGGGGTGCCGGCTGGTCCTGGTTCGACGGGTAGTCGGCCGTGGAATCGATCACTGGCTGGCACACCCTTCGCAGTCCTTAAGGAATGACTTCCCGTACTCAGTTTAGCCGCCGACGGCACGTCGGCGATAACGCCGCCCGCTGCCGCGCCGACGTGCCGTCGGCGGCTAAACGGGTAGCACGTTGCCGAAGCCGGAAGTTGCTTCCCTAAGCTTTGTCATCTCTGGCACATGGTCTTGGCCACCCGGTTGGTCAGCGATCGCTCGACGGCGGCCTCCGGCAGCGAGCGAAGCGCCCGGCGCACGCGCTCGTCGAGTTGCCCCTGTTCGCGATAGCCGGTGCCCAGCTCCCGCAGCCGCTTCAACACCCGCTTGCGGGCAAGATACACGGCGTTGCGGCTCAGCCCGGTCAGCTTGGCAACCTGCCTTCCGGAAAGCTCCTCAAGCATGGTAAGCTCGAACGCCTGGTAGGTCTCCGGCGCGACCTCGCGGCGGACGAGGTCCAGGAGGGCCGCCAGCACGGCCTCTTCGAAGGCGGCCTCCCAGGCTTGATCGGGTGGGCGATCATCGGCCGGCTCGGCAGCGCGGTCCTCCGAGTCGCCGCCCCGGGCCCGAACTCGCTGGGACGGCGCCCGCCGATGCTCCGCCACGGCGTTGCGGACCACCGTCCGCAGCCAATCTCGGAAGCGGCCTCGCTTGGGGTCGTAGCGGAAGACGTCGCGCTGCTGGTAGACCGTCAGCATCACCTCCTGCACGATCTCCTCGGCGGTGTGCTCCCGGCAGCCCCGAGTCCTGGCCGCCGCGTAGATCAGCCGCCAATACCGCTGGAAGAACTCCTCCCAGGCCATCACGGCGTCGCCGTCACGTAGCCGCTCGATCAAAGTTGCCTGGGTCGTCGCATTCATATCAGCCGCGTCATCAACCGAGCTTTCCCGCCCCGTGTATCCGGAGAGCGTTGGAGACCACTCGCAAGTATTCGTCGGCACGTTCCGAAACTTGGGCACACCACCGCAGGTCCCGAAAGCCCGCCCACTGCGTGGGCGGGATCTCCCGACAACTCTATTCTAGTTCGGCCGGAGATTCTCAACAAGCCGCGACAGATCCCCATGCGTCGGCGCATATCACCCTTAGCGGCATCCGACGCGCCGTTGAAGCCGTTCATTGGAACTGATACCCTGAACGAGGGTATCCGGGGAATTTGTATGCCCAAGAGGAGCCTTCTACCATGAAAACCGCACTCTCCATGGCTGCCCTGGTTGTGTTGCTTGCCTCCGGGTGCGAGTCGTCTTCCGTCGCCGAGCAAGCCAACGTGACCACGTCCGCCAAGCCCACCACCCGCCTGTACGTCCGCACCGACCCGGAGGGTGCGGAGATCCGCCTGAGCGACGGGCAAACGGGGACTTCACCCCAACTGTTCCAGGTGCTGCCCGGCGTCTCCAGAATCACCGTGGAGATGGAGTTGGGCGGTCACAAGGCGGAGAAGCGCATCGTGGGAATCTACGGCGGCCGGATTATCCGCGTGGAGTTCGATTTTACCCAAGGGACCCAGCCGCAAAAGCGCCGTTTTGTCTGCCTGGTGGTGGGCAAGGATCGGATCACCTTCGAAGGGAAGGAGACGACCTGGAAGGAACTGCCCAAGCTGCTGGAGAACGTCCCCGATCGCAAACACACGGTGCTGCAAATCGCCCGGGCCCCGGAGGATATGGGCGCCAAGCATTGGGATCAGGCGCAGGGTCGGGCCCTGCGGCTCGTCCAGCGGTTGGGCTTCGAGTACCTCAGCGACGTCGGCGAGCATCCGCTGGGATTCAGCGGGCCGACGAAACATCATTCTGTCTGCCTTGTGGTAGGCAAAGACCGGATGACCTTTCAAGGAGAAGACACGACCTGGGCGCAGTTGCGTTGGCTGCTCGAGAGGATCGCCGATCGTAAGCACACGGTGCTGAACTTCGCCCGGGCACCGGGCGAGCTTACCGTCAAGCAATGGCACCAGGCGAGAAGTCGGGCCGTCGGGTTGGCGGAGCGTTTCGGCTTCGACCACCTCAGCGACATCGGCGAGCATCCGCTGGGGTCGAAGTGGGAAGAGACCCAGACGCTGTCTGAAACTCCCTCTTACACGTCGGGGGGCGTCCCGGCCAAGTCCATCTGGGACCGCGTGATGCATCCTCCCAAGGGTTGGACGATCGAGAAGTCGTTCATCGTGCCGCCGGATCAGACGGCCGCCATCGGCAAGAAGCTTGGAGGCCCGATCAAGAGGCTCTCGAACACGATCTACTCGGCCCACGGACAGCGGGTTCAGGTGAACGTCATCGAGTGCTGGACGAACCCGGACGCAGAGGACATCCACAAAAGCGTTCTCGCAACGAAGGGAGATCCTGCTTATGCCCTTGAGTTGGGCGACACGATCGTCGAGTTCGTGGGCACCTTTGACGTCGCCTTCGCCAAGCGCCTGGCCAAGGAACTCTTGGCCCGGAAGCCAGAACCAGCTTCTTTCGGCCCGGTGATCGAGCGGGTGGTCAACGATGACAAGGCGGGTAAGGACTGGCTGATCGATCTGGATACCGGCAAGCTGTACACGCCGCCGCAACAACTCGACCCGGAGAAGAATCCCATGGCCGATCCCAAGAAGCTGGCGGCGTGGGCGCGCCAGCGGGGGATTGACGCGACGGGCGTGAAGGCCAGTGAGGGGATCCTGGTCGGCGTGGAGCTTTTTGTCACGTTCGTGGGCGATGCGTCGTGGGAGAGCGTTACCCCGCAGCAAGTGCGCGACGCGCTGGAGTGCGCCGCCCATCAGACCGGACTCGTTCCGCCCATCGGAGGAAAAGATTTCCCCGTCGATGCCCTCTATGCCTTCCGAACCCGCGAAGGCGGTATGGGTGTGCTGCAAGTTGTAGGTCGCGGCGCCCATCCGCCGTCAGTGAAAATCCGGTACAAGCTCGTGCAGGAGACGGTCAAGCCTCCCGCCGAGCCGTCGACGGGCATCTCGGCCCGATCGATCTGGGACCGCATGATGAATCCTCCCGAGGATTGGAAGGTCGAGAAGTCATTTATCGTGCCCGAAGATAAGATGGGCGCCATCCGCAAGGAGCTTGGAGGCCGGATTAAGAAGATCTCCAACACGATTTACTCGGCCCACGGCCAGCAGGTTCAGGTGAACCTGATTGAGTGCGCTACGAGCGCGGAGGCGGAGAAGATCCATAGAGCCGTTCTCGCAATGAAGGGGAATCCTGCTTATGCCCTGCGGTTTGACAACACGATCGTCGAGTTTGTGGGCACCTTCGACGTCGCCTTCGCCAAGCGGGCGGCCAGGGAACTCGGATTGCAGCCCGTGCCTCGCGAGCCCAGGGGGGTTTCCTTCGGCTCGGTGGTTGAGCAATCCCTCAGCGGCCCCCTGAAGGCAGTCGCCGAGCTGCTGGACCTGGATACGGGGCGGCGGGCCACGATGCAGGAATTCGGCCGCAATGACCGCGAAACACATCGCTGGATTCGGCAACAGCGGGTGGACCTGCTGGGCGCCCGGGAACGAGCCGGCGCGGGGGTCCTCCTGTTCGATGTCGCCGTCTGGGCAAACCCCAGTCTCGATTGGGACAAGATCACCGCGGCAGAGGTCCGGGACCATCAGGCGCTGGCTCAGGCGGAGCTCAGAACGATTACGGCTATCGCCGACGAAGACCTGTCCAAGCTCCCTCTGACCTGTCTGTTCAGGACCCGGGAGGGCGCCCTCGGCGTGTTACAGCTTGTGGGAGTCGAGGGACCGCGGGCCGTAAAGATCCGCTACAAGCTGGTCCAACTGCCAGACGAGCAGACGGTGCGACAGGTCATCTACAAGTTCGCCAAGGCCTGCGTCGAAAGTGACAAGGACACTGTGGCCAACTTGCTGCACGAGAAATCCCGCCACCTCCTCGAACAGATCGACGACATGCAGGAGATCATGTCGGCGGGCATCAAGCCGGCCGAGATTGACCAGGTTCTCGTCCGTGGCCACCGGGCCCTGGCCGCCACCAAGCTGACTCAAGTCCGCCACCGCCATTACCCGCAGCCGGTCTGCTTGGTCTACACCTTGGAGAAGCAGGGCGGCAGTTGGGTCCTCCGCGACGTGGACGTGGAGGACAAGCCGGGCCTGGAAGACGAGATTCACCGTTTCAACGTCAGGACGAGCCGCCGCGGAGCGGCACGCGAGGGGGAATTGCCCGCTGCGGCCAGCCGGGCCAAACAGTTGAAGACCAATATCGACTCGTTTACGCTCACCTTAGCGAGGTATTCCGGTGAGAAGCCCCCGGGCCCGCCACAGCAATCGTTAGTCCTCCACGTGCCGACGAACGGGTTCAAGCACACGCGGGCCGTGCAGATCGACAAGCGCCAAGCGGAACAGATCATTGACCACCTTGCGGCGGAAGGGTTCCTCAATTCGTTCCACGACATGCACGAGTGGAAGTTCATTGAGGCGCCGCGGGGCACCCACTACATGCTCTCCGTCCAGGCCGGAGATGCCCACTTCGCTCAGCATCTCAGTTGGAACCGGAGTATGCTCAGCCGTCTTCAGGAGTTGAGAAAGGTGCTCCGCGGCGAGGCCGCCGAGGCCATGGATCAACTGCTGGGCCCACCCGCTGAGAAGGGCTCCCCCGAGTAGCTACACGAAATCTCTACAATCACATTCTTGTGGGAGGCGACTCTGTCGGCGACAGCGCAATGCGGCACGTTTGTCGCCAACAGAGTCGCCTCCCACAACTTATTCTTCGGCCGCCCCCAAGCTCAATCGCGCTGCGCCTTGGAATCCCACCGGGCCTCGATGCGGCGCTGTTTGGCGAAGTCCCGGGGGCCGATGTCCAGGTCGCCTAGTTCGGGGTATTGGGGGTGTTTGAACACGACCCGATGGACCCTGGCCGACAGGCTCTCGACGGTGCAGGGCGTGGTATACGGGTTGTCGTCCGCGTCCACCAAGGGCTCGTCGTTCAGGTAGATCGTTGCCTCGAACGGATGGGTGACAAAGTTGACGTCGACCCGTGACGGGCGGCTCAGCCAGTACACCACCGCCGCCAAATTCAAGAGTATCAGGACGCATGCAATCGAGTGAATGATCCGGCGTGGCCGTCTTGGCCGGCCGGCGGCGGGCTGCGGCTCACCGCGCTCCAATTCTGCGAGCATCTCCCGGGCGTCGCGGAACCGCTGCCGCGGGTCCGGCTCGCATGCCCGCAGGGCGACTCGGTTGAGCCCGCCCAGGATGGGCGTTTCGACGGCCTGCGGTGCCCCGTCGCCCGGGCGGGGGAAGCTGTCGGCCGGCAGCCCGGTGATCATCTCGTAGATGACCAACCCCGCGGCATACACGTCGGCCCGGGCGTCCATATGACCGTCCGGCGGCATGTACTTCAAAGTTCCCACTCGGGAGACCTGGGGGTTGGCCTCGGTCACCAGGCCGAAATCGGCGAGTTTCAATTCTCCGTCCACGAACAGGCAATTCGCCGGCTTCACGTCCCGATGCACCATGCCCGCCCGGTGAAGCGAAGCCAGCCCGGCCAAAAGCTGCCGGGCGTAGCGGTAGGACTCCTCGGGTCGCAGCGGGCCGCCCTCCAGCCGGCTTTGCAGGGTGGCCGGCCGGTAGTCGGCATCCGCGGACCCCGGGCCGCCGGAAACGTCGTCGGCCAGATCCATCACGTAGAACAGGTGATCGGCCGTCTTGCCGACGTGGTGGATGTTCAACAGGTTCGCGTGCCGGCGGCGGAGGTTGGCCTCCAGCCGGGTAATGGACGTGATCTCCCGGCCGGCCGGGTCCGTGGTTCCGGAACGCTGCAAGGGAATCACCTTCACCGCGCGAAGATGCCCGGTGGCTCGATTGCTGGCCAGCCACACCCGGCCGAATCCGCCTTCGCCGATCAGCCGAATCAGGTCGTAGTCCGACACCACCGGCGGCAGGTTGTCGTCGGCCGGCACGGGGTCGGCAGCCTGTTCGCTCACTGTCTCGAAAACCCCCATCTGGACCACATGGTCTTCTCGATCCGCCCGCTGAGCGACCGTTGGACGGCTGCCCGGGGACGCGCGCGGATTGCCTGCTTGATCCGCTCGCCGAGCTGGCCGTCCTTGCGATACGGCGCCCCGAGTTCCCTCAGTCGCTTGAGCGCCCTCTTGTGGGCCCGGTACACGCCGTTGCGGCTGAGGCCCGTGTACTTGGCCACCTTTCCACCCGGCAGGTCGTGCAGCGTGTACAGCTCGAAGGCCAGATAGGCCCGGGGATTCATCTCCCGCCGGACCACGTCCAGAAGGACCAATAACAGCGCTTCCTCGAAGGCGGCCTCCCAGAGGGCGTGGGGGCCGGGTTGGCGGGCTTCCGGCTCCAAGGGGTCGATCTCGGAGTCACCGCCTGGGGCCCGAACTCGCTCGGACGGCCCGCGCCGGCGCTGGGCCACCTGGTTGCGGACCAGTGTCCCCAGCCAATCGCGGAAACGCCCCCGCGCCGGGTCGTAATCGAAGAGGTCCTTTTGCTCGAAGACCTTCAGCATCACGTCCTGCACGATCTCCTCGGCAGTGTGATCCGAGCAGCCCCGACGCCTGGCGAAGCCATAGATCAGCGACCAGTAGCGACCGAAGAATTCCTCCCAGGCCAGCGGATCTGAGCCGTCGCGCAGCCGCCTGAGCAGCGTTACCTGGGTCTTGCTATTTGTGACCATGGCACCCTACGCCGTTAACTGATTTTCTTGCTGAAGTGTCTTAAGTTCTTTGGC
>CAZUAM010000235.1:0-9884 GCA_964618095.1 uncultured Planctomycetaceae bacterium
AACCTCAATTACGTCACAAAATCACCAAAACTGAACACCCCAGGTCGGGTCTGATGTTTCGTATGTTTTCTTCACCCGTCTGGAGTGTCCACAAGATCCTGCAAGCGTGCTGCAAGCTCCGGGGAGAATCGCTCGATCCAGTTGGCGTCAATCAGCCCCACTTCCAGAAAATCTCGCAGGTGCATTCGATCTTTGTCGCGGAAGGACGTGAGCTTCATCCGCACCAGGGACTCCAACGCCACGACCCGAAACAACGCCGTCGTCTCGCTCTTGGAGGCGTTTGGAGCCTGAACCGGCTGGTTCAGCCGCCTGTTGGAACGCTACCCTGTGCCTTACCTGCCAGCAATCTCGGTGTACCGCGGCGCAGCGAATGGATAACTTGAGGAATCGAATGCGTTAATCGCACACGTTCCGGTCTGTGGGAGCCCCGGACGGGCAACCGCCCCCGGCCACCCGGTCGGGAATTCCCCGGTATTCGAGCTACGCGGGATCGTCAGCGGTCTGAAGACCGTGTTTCTCGGGTCGTGCACCCAAGACCGGAAGAGCCGCCTCTACCTACTTGACCCCCGTGACCTTGTTGTCAGCCGAGGTCAGCCGGAACTCGTAAAAAGTGGGCCAGTGATCGAAGTCGAATCCGCCCGTACACGTCCACCGCACGTAGCGACCTGAGACATTGGCGGGAAAAGCGTGCAGGTCGTATAGTGCGCCTCTTGTCCTGTTGGCCGTCAAATCCAGACCCATGGTATAGGTGACATCGTCGTCGGAGACCTCGATCTTGTACTGAAACGCCGTGGCAGCCTGTTTCTCAAAATGGATCTCCACGGAACCAAGCGTGTGCCGTTTCCTCAAATCAACCTTCCACCAGTGGCCCGTCCATACGTCATGCGGATCAGGACACCATCTGGTTGCGTCATCCCCGTCATTGGAATACCGGGCTCGCCAGGTGGCCTGATTCGGGATATTCGACTCCCACGGGGCAGCACTGCTGGCCGTGGCCGGCTTGCCCAGAGCGATATTGATCCTGTCGGGGATTCTGCTGTCAGGGTTTTCGCCCGACAGGATGAGATTGACCGTATACGTGGTGGATGCCCCGCCGCCGGAAACCGAAACGGTTGCAGTATACTTATCTGCTTTCAGGCCGCGGATACTCACGGCGTTGGTAATGCTCGTGCCGCTGAGGGTAGCCGTGAGCCAATCGGCGTTGTGAGAAACTGTGACCTTTCCCAGGCTGCCGACGCCGAGATTGCTGACCGAAACGGTTTGATTGGCGGGATTGGCTCCGTCCGCCCTGGCCGCAAAACTGAGGCTTGATTTGTCCAGTCCGATCACCGGTGTCGTCAAGGCGACACATTCGACGTACTGAGGGCTGCCGCTCAGCGCCAAAGTGACCGAACCGTCCGCGACCTTGGCCCGGACGGCCTTCCCGTAGAGGTCGCGGACCGGGACGGGGCCGCCGCGGGTTGCGGTGGGAATGCTGACCTCGTGAATCGTGGCCTTGTCCGGCGAGTCGTCGCGGGCCTGCGGGGTGGTCCAGGCGACGATCTTCCGGCGTTTCGCTGCATTCTCGAAGGCCAGCACGTAATCTAGCTGCGTACCCACCGGCAGCCTCTCGACGTAATGATAACCGGTCAGCTCGGCGACCAGGTTCTTGCACGCCCGGTAGACCGGCCGGCCGGTCGGGCCGCCCCCGCGGACCTCGTGGCCGCCGTTGCCGTCCCAGTTGTACCAGGTCGTCAGTCGGATGTCGCACACTTGATCCACCAAGCAAGTCCGCACCATCAGCATGGCCTGGTGCTCGGGGGCCAGTTCCCGCGGGCCGACCGGACGGTCGCCGGTGCTATAGCCGACTTCCGTGTTCACGACGGGGAAGTCCTTCGGCGCGCCGGCCCGGGCCATCTTCTCGCGCAACAGTGCATAGCCCTCGGTGGGGCGGCCGCCCTCCATGCAGAGTTCGGGCCGCGGGAAGCCGTACGGATGGACCGACAGGGCGTTGATGCCCGTGGCCAGCAGCCCTTGCTTGAAAGCCTCGTCGATCCATCGGAACGAGTCGCGCCACAGGCAAGAGACCGACCCGCCCAAGATGTAACAATCGGGGTCGGCGGCCCGCATCGCCGGCACGACTGTCTTGACCAGCGCCACGTACTGGTCGGCGAACTGGGCGGAATTCAGGCCCCCCTTGCCATGCCAAAAGCCCACGTTCGGCTCGTTCCAGATCTCCCAGAGGACCCGGCGGCCTCGGAAGTGCCTGGCGGACTCCGCGGCCCAGCGGGCAAAGGCGTCGCGGCCCTCCTGCGAGGTTTCGGGTGCCGGGTAGAGTCGATTGCGGTAATCGAGGATCAACAGCACGCGAAGTCCCCTCTTCTCCAGACTATCCAACATGCGGTCGAACGCGCGGAAATCATATTGCCCCTTGGTCCGCTCGATCCCGCCCCAGTCGAAGTCCTTGCGGACGAAGCCGACTCCCGCTTCCTTGATCTGGTCCCACTCCTGATCCGGTCCGGTGAGATGGACGTTGAAGCCCAGCGACTGGGGAATCGTCTTGCCGGGCAGCGCGTCGGCCGCCAGGCATTCTCCGCCCGCCAGTGCCACCAGCAACGGCAGCCATGCAGCGCTGAACGGACGACTCGCACGGCCACGATGTACTCTCACCTTCATCTTGCTTCTCCTTCAGAATGGGGCGTCTTGGGGGGCAGAACTGGAACCGGTCGCTGCCGCTCCATTGTGCGGATTTCCCGCGCGGAATTCCAGGGAATTCCGGGGCCGTCACAGGGAATTCCGCGGCCGCCATACGCAATTGCTCCGAATTGTGGATGGCGCTCCCGGCACTCGGCAAGCCCCGGGTGGGAAATCCGCCCGGGGCCACCCGGTCCGGAATCCCGTCCGCGGCGATGTCTCTCCCGCCCTGCCCAGCCGGCGTGCGAGATGGGGAAATGGCAGAGCGAAGAAACGGGAAGCGCGGTGGACAGGAAAGGGACTCGAGGCTCATCTCCTCAGACCGAGGGAGAGTTACACGTCGTGCGGCGATCTGTGACTCGGGGAGATCCTTTCGCAGCGACGACGTGGCAACAGCCAGCGGCGAAACGGCCGAGGCTGGAATCGACTCTTCGCCGTCCCCGCCGCCCGACAAAGGAGCGTGTCGCCCCGCCGAAATGAGACGCGATCCAATTCCGCCCGTCGACAAACGCGGTCATTGCTGTTACTCCACCTCAGAGGCGGTAACCAGTGACTGCATCGCCGAAAAATGCCCCGCATCTTCCGACTCCATCAGCTTCAACAAGTCGTTCAGAATCGGTTGCGCCTCGCTCAACAGGGACAAATCGTGCTCCGGCTCTCCAACGTCGCTGCCATGCCAGTGTGTATGCAGGAATCGCAGTATTCGAAACTTCTTGTTCTCGTCAAACTGGAGCTTCTGCATCTTCTGCCACAGATCACCCGACATCTGTGGTTGCTTGAATGCAAGAAACGCCTCCAGCAGTCGCCTGGCCACATTCGGAAGGACGTAGTTCTCCTCCAGGTGCGACTGCGGTGACACCGTCGCGAAGCGATAAACGTACGCGAAGAGGTGGTGGTACTCGGACTCAAACTGCTCAAGAAGTGGATCGAGCCACCGCATACTGGCGCATCGTTCTGCGTGTTCGCACGTGCATTCGAGCATGTAGAAGCGGGCCGGTCGCTGACTAATGTCCTTCTTGTTCTGCCCCTTGAGGTGATGATACCAGTTGCGCACCTGACGGAAAAAGGCGAAGTTGTGGGTGAGGATGATCAGTTGGGCTGCGTCCTGCGTGCGTTCCCGGATGAATCCGAACGCCGAATACAACGCGTTGGCGTCAAGGCTCGACACAGGGTCGTCGAGGACAACCACGCCCTTGGTCAACTCGAACCGACGGTCCTGGAGGGATTTCAGGAAATAGAGCAAAGCGATTGCCGTCCTCTCGCCCTCACTCAAAGCCTCAGCGGGAGTATCACGCCGCATGATCGTATAACCGGTCTCTTTGATTTCCAGGCGAAGCTCGTCATGTCCAAGGTAACTCCGGAGATCATCATTCAACTGTTCAGCGGGCTGGCGGTGCTCCACAATCTCGCGCTCTAACGGCGAAATGTCGCTATTGAGCCGTGTCACTTCCGCAGTCGCACCTCCCACCGCGCTTTTCGATGTATTAACGGAATCGCTGAGCTTCACGAACTGCTCCAAATCGTCGGCGACGAAACCCGCCTCCAGTTGCTGCCGGGCCTTCGCGATCCGGGACGCGAAAGCAGCGCACGCTTGATTGTGCTTCCGGATGACTTCGTTCACGCCATCAACAGCGCCGGAGTCCAAATCGGGCGCGGCAACATTCATGGCCACTCGCTCGAAGACCCGGCTCTTCTTCTCCCTGAGCGACTCCGCTAAGGCGTCCAGAACGCGCTTCGCAGAACAACATTCCTGTCGGAGCGACACCTGGGCCGCCTTGTATTCGGACGAAAGATCCTCATAGAACTCGGCGTCGTTCGGCAACACCAAGTCGGCGACCGCTTTCGATAACGTCTCGATTGCTTCCACCTCGTCGTCCAGGTTCTTCAGAAGCTGCTCGTATTCCGCGCTAAAATGTGCCTCGAGTGCGGCCAAGCGATCCTTCGGCATCGCTTGGTTACAGAAGAGGCATTTCGTCGCTTCGCGCTTCTTCTGCAGCCCAACGCCCTGATGCACCCAGGAAGAGAGGAACGGGTCATCCTTCAGCGATTCGATGGACCCAGACACCACTGTCGTGGACAGCAGCCTCTGTACCAACGCGGCCAACGGCTTCAATGCCGGCAGTCGGTACGCCAGCGGTTCCAGCTTTTCCTTTGGCGCAGCCCTCTGCTGCGCGAGTAGCGTTTCTCGACCTGCATCGCTCAGCACCTGGGTCTGGCGGTCATCGGCCGAGGCCATTTGTTGCGCGCGGTCTGAGAAGTCGGACTTGTTGTAGTTGTTGTAGGGATTCGAACCACTTGACCTCAGAGTGTCCTTGATGGCCCTTGCGCGGTCGATGCAGAAGTTGTCCAGCGCGGACTCGGCGGTTGACGTTTTCTGCCGGTCAGAAGCCAACTTCCTCTGGGCTTCTGCGAGGGACGCCTTGAGTTGATCCACACGCTTCTGCTTCTCCACGCTTTCCTTGCCCACGATGAATATCGGAGCAACGTCGCGCTCCATGGGGAAGACACTCTCTTCCACGAAGTCACGGTTAAACACGCGAACGGCAACCGATTCCTGGGCAAACTGGTGGCCGCCCACATCTCTCCCGTCCATGCAGAAGGTTACCTGACCCAGCGTCAGCGGGGCCTTCGCCTCCAGTGCGCGAAACAACTTGCTCAGCGTTGTCTTCCCGGACCAATTCCAGCCATAGATCAGGTTGTACCGGCCAAACTCGGCGAGGTCCGGCGGCCAGTTGAAATCGCGAAACACGCCGCAGTCGCGAATTCGTTTTATGCAATCTATGGACATTCTGATAATCCACCTCCGCCAGCACTGAGATACTGGTTCCAATGGGTCAGAAGGAATCCTCTCATTCCTCCTTTGGCGCTGTATGCCGGATAAAGCCGCATGAACGCGCCCTCTGCCTCGGCCAACGAAGCCTGGGGGAGGACGTCTGTATGGACCGCGAGGTACAGCAGGCCAAGAGACGGAGATCGCGATTCTCCCTGGTTACAGTGGACCAGAACTCGACCGCCGGACTTGAGCGCCTTGTCAATGAAGCAAAGGCCCGCGTCGATGATCTGCTTGGGAATATAGGCCGGGTCGTCAGCGTCCACGAGGTTCAGGAACAACCTCTTGCCGCGTTCCGCGAGGAAGTACTCCGGATGCCCCTTTGGTGCGCCACGGCCTCGGTAGCCGAGAAGTTGTCGATGATACGGCTCCTTGCAGGCGTGGACGACCCACCAGCCGTCCTGATGCCTGACGGTCATTTCGTAATCCGTCTCGCTACCGATAAACAGCCGAGTGTATATTTCAATCATGCCGGACGCTCCCAGGCGTTCCCCGTGTCCTGGACCGGCAATTTGCGACTTAGCAGGTTTAGTGGGGAAATGAGGTCGGGTTTCATTTGTCGGGTTTTGTCCTCACCCGTCTGGAGTGTCCACAAGATGCTGCAAGCGCGCTGCAAGCTCCGGGGGGAATCGCTGGATCCAGTTGGCGTCAATCAGGCCCACTTCTAGAAAATCTCGCAGGTGCATTCGATCTTTGTCGCGGAAGGACGTGAGCTTCATCCGCACTAAGGATTCCAGTGCCACGATGCGAAACGACTCCGTGGCTTCGCTTTCGGAGACGTCCGGGACCGGTGCGGGGTAGTCGGGGCGGACCTTCTCGCCGGCAAAAACGATGTGTACGGCATCGCGGGGTCTGGCGTCGGGACCGTCGAGGAACATGTCGATCCCGAACGAGTAGTGGTAGACGAAGCCGGCTTCGGCCAACGCGACCTTGGCCGCCTCCAGGTCACTGCGGCGGAGGACGATGTCGACGTCCTGCGTATTGCGGACGGCCGACTCGTCGACCCGCGAGACCCAAGCGGCCACCGCGTTGCCGCCGGCCACCGCGTACGGGATTCCGGCCTTCTCCAAGGCCGACGCCGCCCGTAGCACTCGCTGGCGGACCTTCTCCACGGCTCGGATCATCCTTTCCCAGGAGACGTCGCCGTACCTGATTTGGGACATGGTGTTCGCCCCGGGGTACGAATGGTTGCCATCGTATTGTAGCAGATCCGCCGGGGGGGCGAACCGGGAAGCGGCTGGTAGGGGGCCATCGGCCGAGCTACACTGGAGAGGGGAACGGCCTGTTTTTGGGGCCGCACGAGTGCCATGAAAATCAGCTCCATCCCGCAGATCTACCGCCACCTGAACCGCTGGAGGGAAATCCTCTCGGTGCTGAGCAAGTACGAGCTGGCCGCCTGGATCGGCCGGCTGGGGCCCGATTTCGCCAAGGATCTCTTGAAGGCGCCGGGCGGGACGGCCATCGCTCGGCATGCATGGGAGGCACGGGTTCGCCTGGCGTTGTCCGAGCTGGGGCCGACCTTCATCAAGCTGGGGCAGGTGCTCAGCACGCGCCCGGACCTGGTCGGAGTCGCCCTGGCCGGCGAACTCCAGCACCTCCAGGCCGACGTGCAGGCCGATCCGCCCGAGGTCGTCCGCGCGACCATCGAAGCGGAACTAGGCCGGCCGGTCGAGGAGCTGTTTGCCGAGTTCGACCCGGCCGCGATGGCCTCCGCCTCGATCGGCCAGGTCCACCGGGCACGGCTCGGCTCGGGCGAGCCGGTGGTGGTCAAGGTCCAGCACGCCGGCATCGAGCGCAAGGTCGAGGCCGATCTGGACATCCTGGCCGGCCTGGCCCAACTGGCCGAACGGATCCCCGAGTTCCAGAACTATCGGCCCGGGGCGATTGCGGCCGAGTTTCGACGGGCCATGCGGCGGGAGCTCGACTTCGGCCGCGAAGAGCGGAACATGCAGCAGTTCGCCCGCGATTTCCAGCACGACGCGACCGTCCACGTTCCCCGAGCCTATCCCGAGTTGTGTACCAGCCGCGTGCTTACCATGGAGCTGATCGAGGGGATCAAGCTCTCCGAGACCGAGCGATTGGCCGCCGAGGCGATCGATCTGGAGGAGGTCGCCCGCCGCGGGGCCAACCTCTACCTGGAGATGATCTTCTCCCACGGCTTCTACCACGCCGATCCCCACCCGGGCAACGTGCTGCTGATCGACGGCAACGTGATCGGGCTGCTCGATTTCGGCATGGTGGGCCGGATCGACGAGCAGTTGCAGGAGGACGTCACCGACATGCTGGTGGCCGTCGTCAATCGCGACGCCGAGCACCTCACGGCCGCGATCACGCGGGTGGGGGCGGTGCCGCCGGGGTTGGATCGGGTGGGGCTGGGGCTGGACGTGACCGATTTCGTCGCCCACTACGGAAGCCTCTCGCTGGACCGGTTCGACCTCAGCGGTGCGCTGAACGAGATGACCGAGATGATCCGCCGCTACAACATCATGCTGCCGGCCCGGATCGCCATGCTGATCAAGGTCCTGGTCACCTTGGAGGGGACTTCCCGGCTGCTGAGTCCGAACTTCAGCCTGGTGGAGGTGATGGCGCCGTACCGGAAGAAGCTGCTCTGGCGCCAATTCTCCCCGAGACGGCGGATTCGAAGGCTGCGGCGGCTCTACTCGGAGTTGGAGCACTTGGTTGACGTCCTCCCTCGGGGGGTAGTTGACATCCTCGAACAGGTCCAAAGCGGCAAGTTCGACGTCCACCTGGACCACCGGGGGCTGGAGCCCTCGGTCAACCGCCTGGTCCTGGGGATGCTCACCAGCGCCCTCTTCCTGGGGTCGGCGCTGCTGCTCAGCCGCAAGGTCCCCCCGGTCTTCGATGTCCCTTGGACCCACATAACCGAGATCTCGGCCCTCGGGGCCTGCGGCATGCTGCTCAGCATGGGCTTGGGATTGCGGATACTGCGTGCAATCAAGAAGTCGGGACGCCTGGACAGGCGGAAATGACTGTCGGGCGAGAGATGGACCCTTGGCCGGGGGGAATGTCTGTTCCTCTCCCGGGCGGCAGTCAGAACGCCGCGGGCCTTCGACTGTCACCTTTGCCGCGTTTCCGCAGGTAACTAACCGGGGGAATTCGGATGGAGGATCTGACGCCCGACTCGGCCGAAACCTGCAAGCTGCAAGCTGCTCGAGCGGGTCCGCGCCGGCGACCAGGAGGCCTTCAACCGGCTCTTCGCCCGCCACCGCGCAGAGCTGCGGCGGTTCGTCGAGTTGCGGCTCGACCGAAAGCTCCGCCGCCGGCTCGATTCGTCCGACGTGGTCCAGGAGACCCAACTCGAAGCGGCCAGCCGGCTGGCCGATTTCCTCGAGCGCTCCCCGATGCCGTTCCACCTCTGGCTGCGAAAGACCGCCTACCAGCGCCTGCTGATGATCCATCGACAACATTTCGACGCCGGCCGCCGCGACCTCCAGCGCGAGGTGCCCCTGCCCGAGCGGTCCTCGCTGCTGCTTGCCCAGCAGTTGGTCGCCGGCGGGCCGACGCCCAGCCAGGAGGTCTCTCGCCGCGAGTTGGCACGTCGGGTACGATCGGCCGTGGGCCGGCTCTCCGAGACCGACCGCGAGATCCTCCTGATGCGATCTTTCGAGAATATGTCGTACCACGAAGTGGCCTGCCTGCTCGAGATTCAACCCGACGCGGCCAAGAAGCGCCACGGGCGTGCCCTGATCCGGCTGCACGCGATCCTGGTCGAAATGGGGCTGAAGGAGTCGCAGACATGAAAGACTCTCTTGCCGAGCAAACCCCGTCGGTCGAGTCGCTGCTGGCCGAGGTGGCCGACGAGTTCCTCGAAGGGCTCTACGACGGCCGGCAGCCCGACGTCGAGGACTACGTCCGCCGCTACCCGCAGATCGCCGCCGTGTTGCGCAAAGTGCTCCCGGCGCTGGACCTGCTCCGCCGGTCGGCTCCGGGGGACGGGCCCTCCCAGCCCGGCCAGCTCGCTGACGATTCCGGCCGGTTGGGCGATTTCCGCATCCTCGGCGAGATCGGCCGGGGCGGCATGGGGGTGGTGTACGAGGCCCAGCAGATCTCGTTGGACCGTCGGGTGGCCCTGAAGGTCCTACCCTTCGCCGCCGTGCTCGACCCAAAACACCTCCAGCGATTCAAGAACGAGGCCCGGGCCGCCGCGTCGCTCGACCACCCCAACATCGTCCACGTCTACTCGGTCGGCTGCGAGCGGGCCGTCCACTTCTACGCCATGCAGCACATCGAAGGCCAGACGCTGGCCGAGGTGATTCGCCAGTTGTCAGGGGTCAGGGATCAGGGGCCAGGGGTGGCGACTTCAGTCGCCACTCCCTCACGAGGGGCGAGCGGCGAGGGGCCAGAGGAGAGGGTGACGGGG
>CAZUAM010000236.1:0-9845 GCA_964618095.1 uncultured Planctomycetaceae bacterium
CGCGCATTCCGCCGGCTTCAACGTCGTGCTCTGCGACGGGTCGGTCCACATGATAAGCTACAGCATTAACCTCGAGATCCACCGGCGACTGAGCAACCGCCACGACCGCAAACCCGTCGATGCGAGCCAGTTCTGATCGCCTCGGGGCCTGAAGGCGTTCGGGGAGGCTGCCGAACAGGGGCCGGGAGCCACTCGGGAACGGTGAAATGCCGAGAACCAGCCGGAGAGCCGGTGGCGCCGCGGGTCTCCTAGCCTCCCGGTATCTTCTCCTGATTTCTTTCGTGGTCGGAATCATTCCATGTCCGGCCTTTGGCGGCAGGGCGACGGATCGTGCCGCGCCGTCGGCGGATCAAGGCGTGGATGAGCCGCTCCGCTGCCTGCGAAGCGATCAGCTTCACGCGCTTCGTCTTGCCGTTGCCGACCTGACCGAGACCTTTGGCCAGAAGTATGCCGAAGGACCGCGGTACTTGGCGCGTTTGCAGCACCTGGAGCAGGCGGCGGCCGGCGTTCTGCGCTCTCATGGCGGGGACGAGCACGCGGCACCAGCGGAGCTGTCACGCCTGGCGGGGGATCTCAAAGAGCTGCAACGGGAGGCGCTGCTCTCGAACCCCTTGCTGGATTTCGACAAGCTCTTGCTGCTGAAGCGCAAACGGGGACAGCTCGGCCTGCCGGTCAACCACAAGTGCAACTCGGGCATCCCGCAGACCGGCTACGACAACGAGATCGCGGTGCTCTCGCCCGTCCATCCCGACGGGACCTTGAGAACGCTCTTCCGGCCTAAAGCAACCCGCTACATCGGCGAGATCGACCTGCGTTTCGACGCCGATCGGCTGTTGTTCACCATGCCCAACGGACGGACCTGGCAGATCCACGAGATCCGGCTCGACGGCAGCGGCCTGAGGCAGGTCAGCCGCGGCGGGCAGCCGGAGGTGGACAACTTCGACGCCTGCTATCTGCCCGACGGGCGAATCGTCTTCGCCTCGACCGCCTCGCTCACCGCGGTGCCCTGCTGGCACGGACAGCAGCGGGCGTGCAACCTCTACTTGATGAACGCCGACGGGACCGGCGTGCGGCAGTTGTGTTTCGACCAGGACCTCGACCTGCATCCGTCCGTGCTGCCCAGCGGCCAGGTGATCTTCAGCCGCTGGGACTACTCGGGCACGATGCACATCTACCTCCGTCCTTTGATGGTGATGAATCCCGACGGCACGGGGCAGCGGGCCGTCTACGGAAGTAACTCCTATTGGCCCAACGCGCTGTATTATCCCCGCGGGATTCCCGGGGCCCCGGGAAAGATCGTGGCCATTGTGGCCGGCTACCACGGGGTGCCGCGGATGGGCGAATTGGCGATTCTGGACACGACCAAAGGATGGCACGAGGCCGACGGTATCGTCCAGCGGATTCCCGGCCGGGGCAAACCGGTCAATCCCGTGATCCGCGACAAGCTGGTCGACGGCTCCTGGCCAAAGTTCCTCCACCCGTATCCACTGAGCGAGAAATACTTCCTCGTGGCGGCCCAGCTCCAGAGCAAGTCGCCGTGGGGCATCTACCTGGTGGACGTATTCGACAACGTCTTGCCGATCTGTGTGCGGCCGCGGCTGGACCTGTTCGAGCCCATCCCCCTGCGCAAGACCCGCCGTCCGCCCGTCGTTTCGGATCGGGTGGACCTCGGGCGCGACGACGCCGTGGTCTACCTGCACGACGTCTACGCCGGGCCCGGACTGCGGGGCGTTCCCCGCGGCACGATCTGCCGGCTGCGCATCGTGGCGTATCATTTCGGCTATCCGGGCCTGGCCGGGCCGGACAAGATCGGCAGCGGAGGGCCCTGGGAAGTTATGCGGATCCTGGGGACCGTGCCGCTGGACCGGGACGGCTCGGCCGCCTTCCGCGTTCCGGCCAATACGCCGCTGTGCGTGCAGGCGTTGGACGCCCAGGGCAAGGCCGTGCAACTGATGCGGAGCTGGATGACGGCGATGCCGGGCGAGGTCGTCTCGTGCGTCGGTTGTCACGAACGGCCAAGAGACGTGCCGGCGGTCCGCTACGAACTGGCGGCCACCCGGCCGCCGGTGGACCTGCGGCCCTGGTACGGACCGGCACGAGGATTCGACTTCGAGAGGGAAGTCCAGCCGGTGCTGGAGAAGTATTGCGTCGGTTGCCACGACGGGCAGCCGGCTGCCGACGGCCGGGAGATTCCCGACCTGCGGTCCGAACGCCTCCGAAACGACTATCGGGGCAGACAGCTCACCAAGTTGGGTGCCCGGCGGTTGCACCCGGCCGTACGCAAGGCACTCGGGGGGACGGCAGTCCGCTACACGCCCGCCTATGAAGCCCTGGTGCCGTTGATCCGCAGGGTGAATATCGAAGACCACGTGGGCCTGCTCGTGCCCGGCGAGTACCACGCCGACACCAGCGAACTGATCCAGATGCTCATCAAGGGGCATCACCAGGTCCGCTTGGACCCCGAGGCCTGGGACCGGCTGATTACCTGGATCGATCTGAACGGGCCGTGTCACGGCACCTGGGGCGAGGTCGGCCCGGTTCCTGAAGGGGCCGCCCGGCGGCGACGCGAGTTGTGTCGGCTCTATGGCGGCCCCAAGGAAGATCCCGAGGAGGTTTGGGAACCTCCCCGCCCGCCGATCCGGCCGATCGTGCCCGAACCCTTGCCCAAACGGAAAACAGAAATACCCAAGGTCGCCGGTTGGCCGTTGGGCGCCCGGGAGTCCCGGCGCCGCCAGGCGGCCGGGGGAGCGTCGGAGAAAACGGTCGATCTGGGCGGGGGCGTTGCGATCAAGCTGGTGCGGATTCCCGCCGGCGAGTTCCTGATGGGCGATCCCGACCGAGAGGCGGATGAACGCCCGGCCACGCGGGTGTCGATCCGCCGGGAGTTCTGGATCGGGGCCTGCGAGGTGACCAACGGGCAGTTCCGCCGGTTCGATCCCGCGCACGAATCGGGCTTGTTCACCAAGCGGTTTCAGGGCCCGGACGGGCCGGGTTTGTCGCTCGACGGTCCGAGCCGGCCGGTGGTGCGGGTATCTTGGCAACAGGCGATGGCCTTCTGCCGTTGGCTTTCGCAAAGGACCGGCCGGCAGTTCACCCTGCCGACCGAGGCCCAATGGGAATACGCCTGCCGCGGAGGTACGGCAACGGCACTGGCCTATGGGACCGTGGAGGCCGATTTCTCTCGGCACGCCAATCTGGCCGACAAGGCCCTGAGCCTCCCGCCGGGCCCCACCGGCGGTCTGGAGTCGAACATCACGGCCCACTTCGGCAAGGGGATTCTCTTGTCGGCCGTCTACGGGGGAAACACCGTTTGCGATCCGCGTTTTGATGATCGAGCCGTTGCCACGGCGGACGTCGGCAGCTACCGGCCCAACGCCTGGGGCCTTTACGACGTGCACGGCAACGTCGCCGAGTGGACCCGGAGTAACTACCGGCCGTATCCGTACGACGAGGACGACGGCCGTAACCGGCCTTCGGCCAACGGGCGGAAAGTGGTCCGCGGCGGCTCCTGGACCGATCGGCCCAGGCGATCCCGTTCCGCCTTCCGCCTCGGCTACCCCGCCTGGCAGCGGGTCCACAATGTCGGCTTTCGCGTTGTCTGTACGGCCGGCGGGTGACAACCCCCGTTTTCGGATTTGTAGGGTGGGTGCTTGCACGCACGCCTTGGCCGACACCGCGTAGCCCACATTCTGACGTTTCGCTTCGAGGCCGCCGACTTGGGAGGGCTCCGTGAACTCATCCGCCGCTTCTGCGACACCCTGGAGGAGGTGGGCGACGAGCTGTGGGCCCGGTACGAGGCCGCGGTGGGAAGCCACACGTGATCGAGGAGCCGGGTGGGCAACCGGAAGTGTCCTGCCCACCGCAATGGCGAAGAGGGCAACAGGACGGCGTCCGTCTTAAAGGAACGCAGGGGTGCGAAAAACAGCACAGGTCCGTCGAAAACCGTCGGCTGAGCCGAAGTCAAGTGCCTCAGACACGGCGGTGCTGGCCACTGCGGTGGAAGGGGGGACACCGAGAGATCGTCAAGAGCGCCGCTCCACATGGGGGGTAAAAGTCAATCTGTGCGGGGCCACTTTACAATACTTTGCAACGTGCTATATTTGCACAGTCTGGTGAAACTTTGCGGGGGTGGCCCGCGAATCACATGGACTTGAAATAACCTTAGTAGGAGGGCCTCTGAATGAATCGTGTCTTGGCAGTCGGCACCGCAGCGCTGTTTGTGGTGCTGGGCATCGCGCAGACGGCCGATGCCTTTTTCACCTGCCGTCCGAGGACCTGCCGTCCACGGACGTGCGCTCCCGTGACGTGCGCTCCCGTGACGTGCACTCCCGTGACGTGCACTCCCGTGACGTGCACTCCCGTGACCTGCGCCCCTCGGACGTGCGCACCACGGACCTGCCGTCCGAGGACCTGCCGTCCGCGGACGTGCGCCCCGGTGACCTGCGCCCCGGTGACCTGCGCCCCGGCGACCTGCGCGCCGGTGACCTGCGCCCCGGCGACCTGCGCCCCGGTGACCTGCGCCCCGGCGACCTGCGCCCCGGTGACCTGCGCCCCGCGGACTTGCCGTCCGCGGACCTGCCGTCCACGGACCTGCCGTCCGCGGACCTGCTGTCCGAGTACCTGCTGTCCTCCGCCGGCCTGTTGCGAGGTTGTCGCTGAGGAAGCCGCGCCTCAGGAAGCCGCGCCTGCGGAAGGAGCGGCTGAGTAGAAGTAGGCAGTTGCCCCACGGCGCTTCGGTCAAGAACCATCGAGCCGGATCTCCCGCGAGGTCCGGCTTTTTGTATTGCGGCAGGCGGTCGTCTCCCTCCGGCCGTTGTCGTCCCGGGCGAGTGTCCGAAGCGGCGTCACTGCCCGGTCGCGGGGCTTTGTTGCCCGGGCCGACGATCTGCTATAATCGGGGCTGTGACCGAGCCCGACGATTCTACCGTTCGATTCGCGTGTCACCGTTGCTTTACGCGGCTGAAAGCCCCGTTGGTCCAGGTGGGCACGAAGCGGAGATGCCCCAAGTGCCAGTCGGTGTTTGAGGTGCCGACGCCGGCCCGAGCAGCTCGGCAGCGCCGCAACGTGGGCGAGTATCGCGTCAGCGAGGGGATGGGGTCGTCGCCTGCCGGGGAGCAACCGCATCTGACGGTCACGTGCCCCGTCTGCTCCACGCTGATACGCGCCGCGGAGGATCAGGTCGGCCAGGAGGTGAGGTGTCCCGACTGCGACACGCCGGTGGTCGTCGTTCGGCCCGTGGAAATTGAGCGGAAGAAGAGCCTGCCGGCCGTGCCCATCGAGGAATATGCCTTCTGCGAGGAGGTGGATCCGTCGGCGCCGGGTTCCCGGCCGGCAGATCAGACCTACGTTCCGGTGACCTGTCCCGTGTGCAGGACGTTCATGCAGGTCCCGGAGGATCAAGTCGGCCAGGAGATCGTCTGCCCCGACTGCCGCGAGCCGATGGTGGTCCCCCCGCGGGTGGAAAGGCATGAGGCAAAGAGTGTGCCGGAGGTGGAGTTCGGGGAGTATGCCTTGCGCGAGGAGGAAGAGGACTCGTTTTCTGACGCGCAGGGGGCGGAACCAGCTCGTTTTCCCGTGCGTTGTCCCCTCTGCGATACGTTGATGCACGCCGGGCGGGATCAGGTGGGTCAGCAGATGGTGTGCCGCGACTGCGAGACGTGGTTCGTGGTGCCGCGGCCGCCGGCGCCGAAGCGAAAGCCTGATCTGCGAGCCGGGGCCGGCGACGTGTATGACGTGGGCGACTCGATCGAGGTGCCCGAATACAGGCCCCTGATCCCCCCGCCTCGATGGCGGCCCAGGCCCGGCCTGGAATCGGCAGCCGACCGCGACCAGGAGGCTGGTCCGGTGCGGACTCGGCCGCCGCCGCGCTGGACCTTCTTTTCCGGGATTTTCGGTTTTCCGGCCTATCGCAACTCGTGGCCTCGTTGGGTGGGGCTGTCGGCGGGATTGCTGGTGCCGCTGTTGCTCGGGCAGCTTGCCGTCAAGCTTGCCATGGCTCCCGCGGGTCCCTGGATAGGCGCCATTCCTTGGATTGCGTCCATGGTGCTCTGCGGGTTGGCACTTGTGCTCGGGTTGATGTGGTCCGTCGTGGCATTCGTCTCCTGCCTGTCGATCCTCCGCGACACCGCCTACGGATGCCATGATGTCGAGAACTGGCCGGAGGCCGTCTTCCTGGATTGGGTCGGTGAGTTTTTCTTCCTGATCGGCAGTCTGACCGTGAGCGTACTGCCCGGGCTGGGCATCGCAAGGGCGTTGGAGTCCGCCGGTATCGCGGGCTGGCCCAGTGTATGGATCAGCATCGTATTGATCTTCCCCGTCAGCCTGCTGGCGATGCTGGAGACGAACTCTCCGCTCAGCCCGTTCTCGCTGCCGGTCTGGCGGAGTCTGCTCTATGCGTGGTGGGCCTGGGGGTTGTTCTACGTCGAGACGACGGTCCTGATCGCGGCGGCTGGCTTGCTTGTGTTGCTGGCGGCGATCTACGTGCCGTTTTTGGGAATGATGCTGGCAGCCCCGCTGCTGGTGGCGACGTTGATGATCTATTTTCGCCTGCTGGGGCGGCTGGCCTGGCGTTGTGGAGAGGGGGCCGCCCGGGGCAGGCAACGAAACGGCGGGGAAGCCCCAACACCGCAATGCTAAGCCGCAAGCGGCTTCCCTGGTTCCCAAGCTGGAGCTTGGGAACCAGGTGGGAGAATAGTGCCCACTGCCTACTGCCTACTTTTTTTTCGGATTCGGCCAGTTCTCCGACTCGGTCCGCGCGGTTTCCAAATAGGCCTCGATCCGGGCCACCACGCGGGGATGCTGCTGGGCGACGTTCTGCTTCTCGCCGGGGTCGGCGCTGAGATCGTAAAGCTCCAGCGGCTGAGTCCACCGGTTGCGGACCGCCTTCCACCGGCCGTGGCGAACCGCCTGCTGGTAGCCGCCGGAGGAGATCTCCCAATACAGGAACTCGTGGCCCTCTTGTTTCTTTCCCAGCAAGGCGGGCAGCATGGAGATCCCGTCGATGTTCTCCGGCGGCCTGGTGCCGGCCAGTTCGGCGGCGGTGGGCAGGAAGTCCCAGAAGGCCCAGACCTGCCGGCTGGTGCTGCCGGGCTCGATCTGTCCGGGCCAGCGGGCGATCATCGGCACCCGGATGCCGCCTTCGTAGAGGGTGCCCTTCTGGCCCCGCAGATTGCCGGTGCTGTTGAAAGCAGGATCGACAAACGCCGCCCCGTTGTCGCTGGTAAAGAAGACGATCGTCTCCCGGTCCACATCGAGTTTCTTCAACAGGGCCATGATCCGGCCCACGTCGCGGTCCAGCCGGGTGACCATCGCGGCGTAGTTCTTCAGCTTCTCGGGCCAATCCTTTTGGGAGTAGGGCGCATCGCTGGGCACTTCGTGCTTGCCGTGTGGAATGGTATACGCCAAGTAAAGGAAGAACGGCCCGGCCCGATGCCTCTCGATGAACTCCAGTGCGAACTCGGTGAACAGGTCGTGGGTGTACTGCCCGCGTTTGCCGTCGAGGTTGCCCTCCAGAAGGTATTTTTGTTGGTTCTTCCAGATGTAATCGGGATAGTAGCTGTGGGCGCGGCGCTGGTTGAGGTATCCGAACCACTCGTCGAATCCCTGTTTGTTGGGCAGGCCCGAGCTGCCCGGCTCGCCCAGTCCCCACTTGCCGGTGATGCCGGTGGCGTAGCCGGCCTTTTTGAGGACCTCGGCCACGGTGAGGTCTTCGTCGCGCAGGGGTACGCGACGTTGCGGGCCGACGCCGCCGACGATGCCGAAGTTGTTTCGCACCCTGGTGTGGCCGGTGTGTAGGCCGGTCATCAGCGCGCTGCGCGAGGGGGCGCAGACCGTGCTGCCGGCGTAGCACTGCGTAAACCGCCGGCCTCCGGCGGCCAGGCGATCGATGTTCGGCGTCCGGATCGCCTTCTGCCCGTAGCAGCCCAGATCGGCAAAGCCCAGGTCGTCGGCCATGATGTAGATGATGTTGGGCCGCCGGGGCTCTTCGGAGGCGGCCGGGGCGAGCGCCGCACACCACACCACGGAGAACAGGCTCAATACGCAAGCACCTTTCATGGGTTCATCTCCTTTGTCAGATCCGGACGGGGCAGGGCAGGGGGTATGGGAATGCTGAATGCTGAATGATGAATGATGAATGCTGAATGTGCTTACCGTACGGCGGCCGGGTGGCGAACGTCCCGGGGGCCATCATACGGCGCCGGGGTGGACGATGCAACGTTTTGGAGCCCGGCGTGGAGACTTCTGCACGATTTGTGCACGTTTCCTTGATCAGCCTTTGGCTCGACCGGCGGCGCACCCTTGGGGGATTGGCGGACAAGGCATTCAATTCTGCGAAAAAAGGCTCACCGGCGGCCCTCCAGACCTTGCAGACAGCCGCCAGTCCGGTCAAGATAGTCGGTGGATCGGCAAGGCAGCTTCCCGGACTGCGGACCGACGGAAGAGGAGCGCTCGATGAGCCGGATCGAATGGTACTACGCCCACGGGGATCGCCAGGCAGGTCCAATTCCTCCGGCGGAGCTGAAGCAGTTGGCGGACGGGGGCGAGCTTCTGCCGGACGATCTGGTATGGCGGGAGGGGATGGAGCAATGGGTTGCCGCGCGAAACGTGAAGGGGCTGTTTGAGCGAACGGTGACCAAGGCGGCGGAGACCCCGCCCAAGGCCGCAGACCGCTTTGACGACAACTTCCAGCCGGTCTCCCCCGTGCCGAGCACGGCTCCCGACCTGCTGGCTGCGCCGGGAAAGACGGCCTTGGATTACCCCCGGCGGAGCGCCGCCCGCCACCTGTTCGATATCATGCTCGATGGAGTCCGGGCCCAATTCACGCCGCAGTTCGTCGATGCGACCACCAAGATTTTCGTTACCTGCGGCCACTACTGCCTGTACGTGGCCATGCTGGCAAGCTTCGGAGTGGGATTGACTTTGGGCATCAAGACCGAGTCTCTGGATCCCGTCCTCAGAGGAGTGCTCTGGCTGCTGGCTCTGGCCGTGCTGCAATACGTGGCCGGGCGGTTTTGTGTCGCCCTGGACCGACTGAACCGCACCACCGCCGGCAACGTCTCCACGACGGTCTTTCTGGACTCATTTGCCTTGTTGAACATGGCGGCCGGGCTGGCGATCCTGCTGGGGTCGGCCGTCCTGGCCGTCCGCAGCGACGCCTACTGGCTGATCCTCTCGGGCCTGGTGCTGTTTATCGTGTGTGAGTACCTGGCCTTCGTCTCGCTCAACCCCGAGACGTTGAGCATCTCCGTTGCCTGGGAAGCCCGGGCCGGCGAAGAGGCGATCGGCGTGCTCTTGTTTCTGCTCAAGGCGATGCTCCGCCTCGCGCCGGTGGCCTTTGGCGCCGGGGTGGTCTGCGGGACGCTGCGGCTGTTGTACGCCGGCTATGAGGTATTTGCAGACGGCGAATTGGATGCCGCCCAGGACCCCGCCTTGATGGCGACCACCTGGATTGTGTGCTTTGCGGCGTTGCCGTTTGTGGCGTACGTCTTGTTCTTGCTTTTCTACCTGCTCATCGGCGTGATCCGCGCCGTGTTGTCGTTGCCTGCCAAGCTCGACGTGCTGGCGGAAAACAAAAAGGAGGAGGAGCCGGAGGAGTAGTCAGTTGGTCGCCGCGCCGGCGACCGCTTGGCGGCAGGACGATGCTGGAATGCCCAGGCGCGCCGGGCAAGCCCGGCGGCTAAATGATCCGCGTTCCGTCATGGCGCGCCGGGCAGGCCCGGCGGCTAAATGATCCGCGTTCCCCCATGACGCGCCGGGCAGGCCCGGCGGCTAAATGATCCGCGTTCCCCCTTTCCCTGGTTCCCAAGCTCCAGCTTGGGAACCAAGTGGCGGCGGGAGGCGGCCGG
>CAZUAM010000237.1:0-9837 GCA_964618095.1 uncultured Planctomycetaceae bacterium
CGATCGTCAGGCTCACGCCGTCTACGGCGATCGAGCCTTTGCCGGCCATCTGCATGGCCAACGGACGGGGCACGGAGATCCAAAACGTCGACCAAGGGCCACAGTCGTCTCGCTGCAACAACGTGCCGGCGCCGTCGATATGCCCGCTGACAAAATGGCCGCCCAAACGTTGTCCGACGGCCAACGCCCGTTCGAGATTGACGCGACTGCCCGGCTGCAAGGCACCGAGGTTGGTGCGGGCGAGCGTTTCGGGGCCGGCCTCAAAGGCCATGGTTTCGTCGTCGGTCTCGACCACCGTCAGGCAACAGCCGTTGACCGAGATGCTGTCGGCGACCGCGGTCCCGGCCGCGATCTTGGGCTCGCGGATGATCAGCCGGCAGCCGGGCGGCTCGGGACGAAGTTCCGCCACGGTACCCAGCGCTTCCACGATTCCGGAAAACATCAGTCTACCTCAGACTTTTCAGAACAAAGGCTCTTCTTGATGCCGCCGCCGGACCACCTTCTCCCAACAGTAGCGCACCGGACCGGACAGCGCAAACGCACAAAAAACAATCGGCACCGAGTAACCGCGGATGACCATCACGGCCACCAGCGCAAAAACCACCGCTACCACGTGACCGAAGCTCCGCTGGCCGCGGAAGACCTGGTTTACCACGTGGGGGTAAGGAATCCGCGAGACCATCAGCGCAGCCAGCAACACGGCGTAGAACGGCAGCACGATTTGCAGGACCACTTCAATCTGGTCGGCGTACGGCAGGGGATTGTCCGCTTTGTGGAGCGTGTGGAACATGATGGCGAATCCGGCGATCGACGCGGCGGCCGCCGGGGCGGGCAGCCCGCTAAAGGTCAAATGATCGTCCTCGTCGCTGGTTTCCACCGTGAACCGCGCCAAACGCAGCGCCGCGCACGCCGCAAACGCCGCCGCAATTACCCAGATCGCGTCCTTGTACAAGAGCTTGTCCAAGTACAGAAACCGCGGGCACATCTTCACCAACAAGAAGCCGGGCGCCACGCCAAAGGTGACCAGGTCGCAGAGGCTGTCCAACTGCGCGCCGAAATCGCTGGCCACCCGTGACAGCCGGGCCACGTACCCGTCCAAGGCGTCGAACACCATTGCCAGGAAGATAAAACACCCGCTCAGCATCACGTTTTCCACGTCCGGGAGGTTCATCATGGCCGATTCGGGCTTGCCCACGCGGGACGCCACCACAATCGCAAAGAACCCGCATACCAGGTTCCCCAGCGTAAACATCGTGGGAAACACGGCGATGGTTCGAATCGGTCGCATGGTCTCGGCTCTGAGTTGTCTGAGGGTGTCCGGGAATTCCGACGCTGAAAACTCGCTTGTGGGAGGCGTCTCCGACGGCGACTGCACCACCCACGGACCTCAGTCGTCGACAGAGTCGCCTCCCACAGCTTCGGATTCCCGGACACCCCCAGTTATCCGGTCGCTTTAAGATCAATTTCTATGTTGGGCTGAGGTCATTTGCCGCCGACCTCATCGCCGGGCAAGCCCGGCCGCTAAACTCGAATCCCCAATCCCAAATCCCCAATCCCCAATCCCCAATCCCAAATCCCCAATCCCCAATCTCTAATCCCTCTTCTCCCCATAACTCGCCACGACGCTCCTGCCGGCCTTCAGCCGGCGGCCAACCTCCACTCGAATACTCAGATCTTCGCCGTCGGGCAGGATCAGCTCGGTGCGGGAGCCCAGCTTGATCATGCCGAACTTGTGCCCCCGGGCAACCAGCTCGCCAGGCCGGAGGTTGCAGACGATCCGCCGGGCGATTGCCCCGGAGATCTGCCGAAGAACCATCCGGCGATGCGGCGGGGCCTCCTCCTCCATGCCGATCCAGGTGTTCTCGTTCTGCCGCGCGCTTTCGGGGTTCAGCGCGTTGAGGAACTTCCCCGGCGAGTACCGCAGGGCAATCACCCGCGCAGCGGCCGGCGCCCGGTTGATGTGCACGTTGAAAATCGAGAGGAAGATCCCGATCCGCACCGCCGGACCCCCCAGGAACTCGTCGTGGTCCAGGTGCGTCAGCTCGGTAACCTTCCCGTCGGCCGGTGAGACCACCAGCCCGGGTTCCGGCGGCACCCGGCGCGGCGGGTCGCGAAAGAAATACGTGATCAGGCCCAGGATCACGCCGGGTATCGGTGCCAGGTACCAGAAATACCACGCCAACAGGACGGTCAGCCCCAGCAGTGGCCAGCCCATCAGTTGCAGCTCGGCCAGACCCCACCGGGCAAAGGGCAATCGCTCTCGCCAGCGGAACGGATCGTCGGCCTGATCCCAGTCGCACTGGCACCGATTGCGGAAGTATTTGAGGTCTCTGGGGTCGAGGATCTCTTGGGGTGCCCCATCCGGGTCGCCCCGCCGCAGCTCGGCCATCCGGCGGACGTAGGCGGGGCGGAACCGCCTGAGCCACCAACGCCGCCACCCTCCCCAGGCCAACTCCAGCCGGTAACAGATCCCGCCTCCCGGCTGGGCACTGACGAAGTTGTCCGGAAGGGGTTCCGGCGTGGAGCGGGGCGAGTGGAGTTCGGTTGTGCTCATGTTCAGGCCCAAGCAGGGAACACACGGCCGTAACGTAACATCATAGCCTCTGCGGGCCGGATTGAGAAGGAAAGGCGCTTTCCTGGGCGAGAAAAGGGGCGATGTGTATCAGCCCAACCGGAAAAACGAGTTGCTCCCGGTAGCTCACCCCGCCGTGTTTCCCGTGTCGGGGCGATGACCACTCGCGCGGCGGCCGTTGCTCGGTTGAGCCCCGCGCCCCCTATTCTCCGCTACTTGTGCTCTTCACTCATTTCCTGTATTTTCCGTTCCGACTCCTCTTGGCCTGGACCGGGCCGGATGCTATAGTCCCGCCTCACATCATCGGGATCTCCTTTCTCCCCATATATCCAAACGCGATTACCATGTCGGGGTGGCAATGAATTGCCACCCCCTCAGATTCACCTTACTGCCTATTGCCCACTAACCACTCCTTCAAGTCTCATGGACGGCACTTACGGCAGATGGTTTGTGACCTTGGCTTCCTCCCTCTTGGCGCTGGGGTTGGCCGGCTGCGCCAGTCTCGACGGGTCATCCGGCGGGCCACCCTTCGAGGGGCATGCCGCCGACGATTTGCCGGAAGTCCCCTCGCCGGCCGAGCGCATCGCCTCGTTGCGGAAGCTGGCCCGAGAGGCCCCGCGGACCGACGCGGAGGAGAAACAGCGGATTGCACTGGAATTGGCCGAGTCGATTCGGACGGAGGAAGATCCGTTGATCCGCACGGAGATCATCCGCACCCTGGGCGCGTATCGGGGCGAGGTCTCGGGAGGGGTGCTTCGGGCGGCGCTGGACGACCCGGACATCGAGGTGCGGACCGCTGCCTGCGAGGCGTGGGGGCATCGCGGGGGCGCGGAAGCTGCCTCCGTGCTGGGTGGAGTCCTCGACGGCGACCTCGACACGGACGTCCGTCTGGCCGCTGCCCGGGCGCTGGGCCGGTCGAAGGACCCCGCCGCGGTGGCCGCCCTGGGCCGGGCCCTGGAAGACAACGACCCGGCCCTCCAGTACCGGGCCGTCTTGTCGCTGCGGAAGGTTACCGGCGAGAACTTCGGCAACGACGTCAGTCGATGGCAGCAGTACGTGGCGGGCCAGGTGCCCAAGCCGGCCGAGGCCCCCTCACTCGCCGAGCGGCTGCGCGAGATGTTGATGTTCTGACCCCCGGCCATACGAGGTTGCCTCACGAGGGGAAAACCCGTAATATAGTGGGGATGAAGTGGTTACGATTCACCGAGCAGTTCAAGACCCTCTACAGCCTGGCCCTGCGCCTGACGGAATCGGCCGGGGCGGAGGCGATTCTATTGTTGCTCGACGGTCCGGCCGACTGGCAGCGGCTGAAGAGGATGGCCGGGGATGAGAAGGTGCTGGTGGCCGCCGACACGGCCGAGGAACTCGAGGGGGCCGGCGAAGCGGGACTGGCGGCCGTTCGGCTGGAGATGCCCGATAGCCCCGTCTACGAACGCCTGACCCAATCCGTGCTGGAGGCCGTCGCCGACGACATTCTGGCCCCCGGTTCCTGCGTGGTGGCGCTCTACAGCGGCTTCGACGCCGACAGAATCGACTCGCTCAGCGTGATCAACCTGGACGAGCACCTCAATCGGCTCACCGCCCGCGACCTGCGGCAGTTGGAGACCCGGGTGCCGCTGGATACGCTGAAGATCGTCGTCGACCTATCCGTGGAAATCGGCCGGGAAGGCCGGGAAGGGAAGCCGGTGGGCACCTTGTTCGTGGTGGGCGACGCCCGAAAGGTGCTGAGCTGTAGCCATGCGGCCGGTTTCGACCCGGTCAAGGGATACCACCGCAAGGAGCGGAACCTCTACGACCCCCGGGTCCGGGAAGGGATCAAAGAGATCGCCCAGATGGACGGGGCGATCATCGTTTCGGCCGACGGGACCGTGGAGGCGGCCTGCCGCTACGTGGACTGCTCCGCCGCCGAGGTGACGCTGTCGAAGGGGCTGGGCAGCCGACACTGGGCCGCTGCCGCGGTGAGCCGCACCACCAACGCCGTGGCGGTCACCGTCAGCCAGACCAACGGCACGGTCCGCATCTTCCAGAACGGCGAAGTCGTACTGCGGGTCGAACCTTATCTGCGCCGCCCCATGGTCTGGAAAGAGTTCGATTACGAACCACCCGCCGTGGACCCAAAAGCCAAGGCCAAGGCTGACGGCCCGAAGGTAAAAAGCGAAGGGTGATTTCGCAATCTCAGGCGTCGGGCCGCTCGATCACCAGCTCTACCTCGAATCGCCGATAAGGCTCGCTCGACTTGACCACCGGGGACGATTGGATCTTCAGCAGGCTCCCGGGGCGTCCGCCGGGATCTGTGACCTCGTAGATGAACAGCCCCGGGTCGTTGGTCAGCCGGCGGGTGAACTTGTACCGGGTGGTCAAGAGCCGGATGAGTTCTCGCGGATCGCCGGTGGTGCCCTGGAAGCTGATTCGCTGCACCTGCTGCTGGGAGTTGAAGTAGTAGGTCAGCGACCCGGCCAGGTCGGTCTGTCTGGTGCCGGTTACCAGGGGCACACGGTATCCTTGCAGGGGCAGTTCGGCCAGGCCGGTCGACACCCGTGGCCAGCGCCGCAGCACCCAGCCGGTCGTGACGTTCTGAAAACGCAACACCTCGGCCAGGTTCCGCGTCGGGGGCCCCTCCAGCGGAACTCCAGGCGTCCCGGAGGCAGGATCCTCTTGCAACAGGCCGGACGAACCGGTCTGCACGGCCGCCGTCTGCGAGGACGAAAACCAGTTCAGCGGAACGTTTCTCCAGGAGTCGGGTAATCCGAAATAGGCAATCGGGCCGCCGGCTGCGATTGCCACCGGGAGTGCCCACAAGATTCTCTTGAACATGGCAATATCCCTCCTCCGATTTGCGCCTCTAGGGCTGCATCATCGGTAAGGATCGGCATCTGCTGCCGCCCGGCTTGCCGCCGCCCGCACACGCCGGATGCAGATTGCCCAGAAAGTGCGTCGGCTCCAAGACGCACAATCATCACGATCAAACCAGCCGGGCGGGGGCATATCGGCCAAGGGAAACGGCAACTGCATACGGGCAATCCGCACCGTCGGCCACGTTTGGCTCCGGCGCTTACCGGTGACGGTTCACCGGCCGGCTGGCGGTCTGGGCCGCGGCGGGGAGGAGTTTTTCGGTAAACCGGGTGAGGTAGTGGAAGCTGCTGGCCGGGTTGGGGTGGCCGACCACACGCTTGTCCGCGTCCATCCGTTGGCCGATGATCCGGCCGGCGTCGACGTCGAACCGCACCGTGCCCCGAGAGTGGCACTGAATCAGTTGCGTCTCCAGCGCCGGGTCGTCGATCGGGGTGAGGATCTGGGTGGCCACACCGATCGTGGCCACGCCCGTCTTGACGCTCTCGAGCGTGAACTGCTGCCGCGTCTTGATCTTCTTGATCGCACCGGTATTGAGCTTCACCTCGACGTTGTGAGGAACCGACCAGGTGTGTCCGACGGGCACCGGTTCCTCGGGAAAGGGGATGGTCATGGGACCTTCGCTCTCGGTGCCGGCCTTGACCGGGTTCCGCTTGCGTTTGACGATCTTGCCTTTGGAGTCCATGGTAACGACCGACAGGGGAACGCCGAGCGACTGGGCAAGGTGTTCGTATCCCAGCGGGGGTTTTTCGCCGGTTTGGCTGTTGTAGCGGACCTCCTCGCACCCGCTGAGCTTGTGCCACATGTCGACGCTTTCGACCAGGTGTTTGAAGGTGGCCGTACCGTCGGGCCTTACATCCTTCACCTGCCAGAGCTTGACCGACTTGCTCGAGGTCTCGGTGGTCTGGGTGATGCCGGAGACCGTGGCATCGACCTTCTTGCGATGCGTCACCTCCCAACGGATCGTCTCGCCGGGACGGAACTGGTAGCGGAGGGTGTATCGGGGGGCGTCGGTTTGCGGTCCGTCGGCCGACCGGACCGACGTAGCGCAGAAAGCCAAGACAAACAGCGTCGCCGACCGGCAGCAGGTGGCTCTGAACATGCTCGATTCCTTTCGAGTCAAGGGGCGGAGCGACGGGTCGATCCCGGCGCCCGGCTGTCGCGCCGAAAGGTCCCGCCGCCCGCCCTTACGATCCTTCGTTTAACTTCAATCTGCCGCCCCAGCCGAGTTTCTCCCGCAACGTACGGTAGTAAGTGTGGCCGGGCGCTGCAAGCAGCGTGAATCGTGAGGCGGCCTGTTCCACGCGCACGCGGTCGCCCCTCTGAAGCGTGCAAAGCACGTGGCCGTCGACCACCACCGAGGTCCCCGCATTGGGCTTGGCAACCACCAGCTCGTACACCCGCTGGGAAGAATCGACCACCGGCCGATTGGTGAGCGTGTGCGGACTGATCGGCAGGATCACAAAGGCCTGTAGGTCCTTTCGCAGAATCGGTCCGCCTGCGGAGAGGCTGTGGGCGGTGGATCCGACGGGCGTGCTGACGATCAGGCCGTCGCAACTATACGTGGTTACCAGCTCCGAGTCAACGTAGAGATCGACGTCCATAATGGTAAACGGCGGCCCGGTCTGCACGGCCACCTCGTTCAGGCCCAGTTGTTGGCAGTGGACCTGCCCGCCGCGGAGGACCTGGCATTCGAACATCAGGTGCTCGACTCGTTTCAGCTTGCCGGCGCGGAAGTCGCGTAGCACATTGGGGAGTTCGTCGGGCGACAGATCCGCCAGAAAGCCCAGCCTGCCTAGGTTGACGGCGATGACCGGCAGTTGGCGGTGCCCCATCTGGTGTGCCGCCCGCAAGATCGAGCCATCGCCGCCCAGCACGATGGCCACGTCGGCCTCCACGTCCGAGAGATCCTGGGAGAAGCTGAAATCGGAGGCCACGATCTGGGCGTGCTGTTCGACCAGCGGCCGCAGCCGTTCGGCCCCGGCCAATACCTCGGGCCGCCCGCCGAAACCCAAGAGGACTACCCTGGTGGTCGGGGCATCGGAAAAGGCTTTGGGCTTCTCGCTCATGTCCACCATGATAGCCGGCAGGCGTCAGGAGGGAAACACGTACCCGGGTGCCGGCCGGGTGCAACGCAGAGGCCAGTCAGCTCACCCGGAGGTGGTCGATCCCTTCCAACTCCCTCAGGCCGTCGGCCGCTTTGCGGCAGGCCTCAGCGATGCCCTGGCCGTCGAGGCCCAGATCGGCCAGCAACTCTTCGCGGCTGCCGTGCTCGACGAACTGGTTGGGAATCCCCAGGCGGCGGATCCTGCTGGTGTCCACTCCGGCATCGGACGCCGCCTCCAGCACCGCGCTGCCGAAACCGCCCATCAAGCTGCCCTCCTCGACCGTGACCACGAACGGACACTCCCGGACTGCCCGCAGAATCGTCTCGGTATCGAGCGGCTTGACGAACCGGGCATTGATCAGGCCCACCTCGAGGCCGTCGTCGGCCAGCCGGTCGGCCGCTTCCGCGCATGCGGTCAGAACCGTGCCGCAAGCCACGATCACCGCGTCATTGCCCCAGCGTAGCACTTCGGCGGTTCCCATTTCTACGGGGGCCGGGTCGCGCTCGACGGCTTCGGCCGCGGCCTTGGGATAGCGGATGGCGCTGGGGCCGTCGCGCTTCAGGGCCCACTGGAGCATAGGAGCGACGTCCAGTTCGTCGCCGGGGGCCATCACCACCATGTTCGGCAGCGGGCGCAAGTAAGTCAGATCGAACACGCCGTGGTGCGTGGGCCCGTCGGGACCGACCACGCCGGCCCGATCCAACAGCAACGTCACGGGGAGGTCTTGCAGGGCAACTTCCTGGAAGATCTGATCGTAGCTCCGCTGGAGGAAGGTGCTGTAGACGTCCACGATCGGCCGCAGTCCGCCCTTGGCCAGCCCGGCGGCAAAGGCCACCGCGTGCGACTCGCAGATCCCCACGTCGAAAAACCGCTGGGGGAACTGCTCGCGGACGGGCTCCAGCATATTGCCCTGGCACATCGCCGCGGTGATGGCCACCACGTGCGGGTCGTCGTGCATCTGCTGGAGGATCGCGTCGCGGACCACCTCGGTGTAGGGTCGCGAGAGGCTGATCTTCAACGAGACGACGGTGCCGTTTTCGCGCATAAACGGTGCGGGGGTGTGGAAGGAGGTGGGATCCTCGGCGGCCGGCTGGAATCCGTGCCCCTTTTCGGTAACCACGTGCAGCAGCACCGGGCCGTCAAAGTTCCTTACCATCGCCAGGTATTGCTGCAACTGGGCGATGTTGTGGCCGTCGACCGGCCCGATGTAGCGGAACCCCAAGTCCTCGAAGAACATCCCGCCCAGCAAGCCCGCCTTCACCGCGTCCTTGACCTGGTTGAGGAACCGTTCGACCGGGTCGCCGATCACGGGAACCCTGTTGAGGACCTTCTGGATCTCCCCCTTCAGGCCGGTGTAGATCCGTGCCATCCGCAGCCGGTCGAGCGCATCGGCCAATCCACCTACCCGCGGGCAGATCGACATCTTGTTGTCGTTGATTATCACCGTCAGGTTCTTCTTCAGCCCGCCGGCGTTGTTCATGGCCTCGAAGACGATGCCGGAAGCGAACGCCCCGTCGCCGATCACCGCCACCACGTGGCGCTCTTCGTCGGGACGGACCAGCTCATCGCCGCATTTCAATCCCAGGGCCGTGGCCACGCTACAGCCGGCATGGCCGGTCATGAACAGGTCGTAGTCGCTCTCGGCGGGGCTGGGGAAACCCATCAGGCCGCCCTTGGTCCGCATGGTGCCGAACTCTTCGTAACGGCCGGTGATCATCTTGTGCGGATAGATCTGGTGCCCGGTGTCCCAGATCAGCCGGTCGCGGGTGAAATCGAACGAGGTGTGCAGGGCCAGGGTCAGCTCGACCACGCCCAGGTTCGAGGCGAAATGGGCGGTCCGCGTACCGGACAACCGGCACAGCGCCTCGCGCATCTCGCCGGCCAACTGCTGGAGCTGCTTGTGCGAAAGCCCCTTCAGGTCTTCCGGCGAGCCGATCGTCGCGAGGAGTTTGTCCATCAGTGATTCCTTTCGAGGACGTATCGGGCGAGCGCTTCCAGGCCGTCGGCTTGTGCCCCCAACGGCATAAGCGCCTCACACGCTTCCGTGATCAACTGTTCGGCGCGACTGGCACTCTGGTCAACTCCCAGCAGGCTGGGAAAGGTGAGCTTTCCTCGATCCGCGTCCTTGCCCACGCGTTTGCCGGCGGTTGCCTCGTCGCTGCGGACGTCGAGCAGGTCGTCGGTGATCTGAAAGGCCAGTCCCAGCCGTCGGCCGTACTTGTGCAGGGCGGCCAGTTGCCCGGCGTCGGCCCCGGCCACCAGGGCCCCCAGCTTCAGCGAAACCCGGATCATGGCGCCGGTCTTTCG
>CAZUAM010000238.1:0-9798 GCA_964618095.1 uncultured Planctomycetaceae bacterium
GCAAAGCGTTACGGCTGCAATCGCACGTTTTTGCACGACGGCAAATACCCTACTCCGGTCGTGCCCCCCAACTTCTCGCTCGAAGAGAAACAGGTCACTCTCTGATACCGGAAACCCGAGAAACAGCAACTCTTTCAACGCGGCAGGCGCAGTGTGATGACAGACTCGACTGACCAATTCGGCACGGCGGCGGACGTGGAGAGAAGCTTCCCACCGGTACCGGCACCGACTTTGCATGAACAACCGGGGGGTGATCTGCTGGAGCGGCAAAAGGCGATCGTGGTGATGGGGCGCCGGGCAATCGCCCCGCCCGACCTTGCCATTCTGATGCAGGACGCCGCGGCCCTGATGGCCGAGGTGCTCGGTACCGCACATAGCCTCGTGGCCGAGCTTTCGCCCGACGGCCAGTCACTGCGGCTGCGGCTGGCGGTGGGCAAAACCGGGAGCACCAAATCGAGCAGCTTGGCGCACGAGACCGGCACGGCGGGGAGCGATTCGTTGGCAGGGTACGCCCTCCAGGTCGCCCATCCGGTCGTGGTGGTTGACCTGCCCCGAGAAAAGCGATTCGCCGACGCGTTCCTCCGCAAGCACGGGATTCACAGCGCTATCGCCGTTCCCTTGAAACTCCAAGATCGATCCTTCGGCACGCTGATTGCCTGTACCGGTGAGTATCGCCGTTTCGACGACGAAGATCTTTTGTTCGTGGAAACGGTTGCCCACCTGGTTACCACGGCGATCGGCCGGGCCCAAGCCGAAAAGTCGCTGGCTGACGAGCGTCGCTTGGCGGCCGGAGTGCTTCAGACCGTAGATGCGCTGGTGCTGGTGCTGGATGGTCAAGGGCAGATTGTCACCATCAACTCGGCCTGTGAACGGCTCACCGGCTTCTCCCTCGAGGAAATCAAGGGGCGCCCCGTCTGGAACGTCTTCTCCGTGGCCAAGGAAGTGAACATCTGGCAGAGCCGTCTGGAACAACTTCGAGAGAAGAAGTCGCCGCTGGAGTATGAGAGTTACCTGCTGACGAAGCACTCCCAACAGCGCCGAATTGCCTGGTCCTGTAGTACGGTTGACGGCGACGACGGGACCCTGGAATCGATCATCGCCACCGGCGTCGACATCACCGAGCAGCGCCGGGCGCAAGAGAAAGCGGAACGCGCCGTGCGGGACGTCGAAAAGGCTCGGCAGGCGATGGCCCGTGCGCTGCTGGACGCTGAGCGCCAGGGCGTTCGGCCGAGTTCCGTCCAGACTGCGGAAGCCCTGCCAACCGACGGCAGTCAGGCGGCCAGCGGATCCGGACGCCTGCCGCCTTCAGTCGGTGTGGAACGCCGCAGACATCCTCGGAGATCCTTTCCCTACAAGCAGAGGATCGCCGCGGTGGTCGATGGAAAACTACCCGATCAAGCAACGTTCACGGACGTGCAGTGCAGGGACATTGCCGCCAGCGGGTTTTCCTTCCTCAGCCCCGCGCCTCCGCCGTCCGATACGCTCGTGGTGGCGCTGGGCGTCCCCCCCAGGGTCACCTACCTGGTTACTCAAGTCGTCCACGTGACCCCTCTCGAGAAACGTGGGCAGCGAAAGTTCATCATCGGCTGCCGCTACGTTGGCCGGGCCGCGTATTGAGAACGGACAACCAGCACGAGGGGTTGATCTGGCGGCTATAATTCTCCGACGTACCCTCCGTCTATCTGCGCAAGCTGCGAATGGCGCGAAGACAAATCGTCCAGATCTACCAAGAGAAGTGCGACGGTTGTGGCCTGTGCATCCCGGCCTGCGCCGAGGGGGCCCTGCAAATCGTGGAAGGCAAGGCACGACTGGTGGCTGACGTCTATTGCGATGGCCTGGGGGCTTGTCTGGGCGAGTGCCCACACCACGCGATCACGATCGTCCAGCGCGAGGCCGAGGCCTTCGACGAGGAAGCCGCCCGGCAGCAGGCGGCGCGCCTGCCAACGCCAGGCTCCCCGGCCGAGAGCCAAGAGAAACCGGCGCCGGTTGCCTGCCCCGGTTCGATCGCCCTGGACCTTCCGCCGCACCTGGTCGAATCCCGGCCCGCCCCGCCAGCGGAGACGTCATCGCAACAGGCGTCGTCGGTCCCGGCGACCTCGAAGTTGGGCAATTGGCCCGTTCAGCTCCACCTGGTCCCGCCTCATGCCCAGTTCTTGAAAAACGCCGACCTGCTGTTGGTAGCCGACTGTGTCCCCTTTGCGTTGGCCGACTTCCACGGGAGGTTTCTCGGCAAGCGGCCGGTGGTGATCGGTTGTCCCAAGCTGGACGACGCCGACTTCTACGTGGAAAAGCTGGCCCAAGTCATTACCGCCTCAGAGATCAACAGCCTGACGGTGATTCACATGGAGGTGCCCTGCTGCACCGGTCTGGTGCGGATCGCCGAGAGCGCCTTGCGGAGGTCCGAGAGAGAGCTCCCGCTGGAGGACGTCACCATCTCGATCCGCGGCAGGATCGTCTCGCCCGGTCCCTGAGTGACCGTGCGCGATTCTGCGTAACCGGCGAGCCGCGGGGTCCATCCCCGCGCCGTCCCCGCCTCAGGATCAACCTGGGGGCTCGCCGGGGTGTGGCCGGAACTGCCGGATCGAATACCCGGCGTGGCCGGCTGGCTGCCGGACTTTGTGACTTGCCCCACTTTACCCCCCTCCGGCGGGAAAGGGTTTCCGTGGCGGACCGGGGCCCGGGCGAGTATAATGAAAACGATAAGGCATGCCGATTCCTTTCCAGAACCGTACAACTCTGTTTAGAATGGGCCGGCAGCCGGCCGTTTGGAGGAGAAACCGTGGCCAAGGTCGAAGGCGAAAACCCCGATTTTGACGAACTGGACCTGCCCGGCGAGGATCTGACCGAGGCCGAGACATTCTCCGAGCCCGGCCCTCCGGACGACCAGGAGGCTCCCTCGGCGGTTGATGAACCCCTCAAGGCCGAATTGGCGGAGGACGGCAAGGAACAGGAGGCCGAATCGCAAGAGGACGAGACGGAAGAGGAGGCAGAGAAGAAGGGCGGTTTCCTGAAAGTGCTCGCCAACGCCAACCCTTACACGGTCATGCTGGGAGTGGCCCTGCTGGCAATCCTCACGGCCGTCACCTGCCTGTTCATGGAACTCAGCACGTACAACTTCAACGTGGGCGCTTCGGATTACAGGCAACGGGCCGAATAGGACACTCGCCCCCACATTCGGACCGGCTCAAGCCGTGGGCTCCATCTTGATCACCACCGTGGTGACGTCGTCGATCGGCTTCTTGCCTCCGGAAAAATCGTGGACCGCGCGGTAGAGGCTCTCGGTGATTTCGCGGGCAGTTCCGTCACGGTTCTCACGGACGATTTCCAGCGCGCGCTCTGTGCCGAAGGGAGCGTCCTCCGAAGATCGTGTCTCCGGGATCCCGTCGGTCAGCAGTAGAACGATGTCGCCGGGCTCGAGCGCGATCGGACCGGCGGTGGGAAACTCGGCGTCGGGCAGGATCGCCAAGGGAAGTGCCGTGCTTTCCAGCCGGGCCTTCACCCGGCCCGAGATGTCGAGTACGTAGCCCGAAGGGTGTCCGGCATTGGCGTACACGAAAGACCGGCTCCGGACGTCGAGGCACCCGAACAGAAGCGTAACGAAGCGGTCTGCTTCGGTCTGCTCAGCGAGGATCGAGTTGGCGATGCCCAGGATCTCGCCGAGCTGGGTATGGTGATTGGCCAGCGATCGCAGCAGCGCGTGGGTGGAGGCCATCAGCAGGGCGGGACCGAACCCGTGCCCGCTCACGTCGCCGATCACCACCCCCAGAGATCCGTCGCGCATGGCGAGATAGTCGAAGTAGTCCCCGGCCGCGAACTCGGCGGGATACAACGCCCCGGCGATATCGAAGCCGCTCAGGGCGGGCGGGGCATCCGGCAAGAGGTGCTCCTGAATCCTCTGCGCCGCCAGCAATTGGGCCTCGTTCTCCCGGATGGCTCGCTCCACCCGTTTCCGCTCGGTCACGTCGCGGATGGCGGCCGACACCAGCACTCCCTCTTCGGTCTCCAGCGGGCTCAAGCTGATTTCCACTGGAAACTCGCTGCCGTCCTTGCGGAGACCGTAGAGATCGAACCCGGCCTTAAAGGGACGCGGATAGGGACTTGCCGTGTATCCCGCCCGCAGTTCCACGTGCTTGTCACGGAAGCGTTCGGGGACCAGAATCTCAATCGGCTCTCCGAGTAGCTCCTCCCGGCCGTAACCGAAGCACTCTTCCGTCTGTACGTTAGCCAGGATGATCCGGCCGGCCGCGTCCACGATGACCATCGCATCAGGAGCGGACTCCACCAGCCGCCGAAACCGCTCCTCCACTCGCTTGCGCTCGGTGATGTCCTCGATCAAGCCGTCGTAATGATCCAGCCGGCAAGCGTCGTTGCAGTGGCATACGATCGTGTCGCGGACCCAGCGAGTCGTTCCGTCTCGATGGAGAATCCGGTGCTCAACGGGCGGTACAGCCTGACGCGCGAGGACTTTGGCCACCTGCTGCCGGAGCATTTCCCGGTCGTCCGGATGAATCATCTCGAACCACAGATTCGCGTTGGACGCGTAGTCCTCCGGGGCATAACCCGTCGTCGCCAGACAACCCCAACTGTGCTCGGTGGACACCGGCAGACCGTGCTTAATCTTCACCGAGTAGGTGTAGGTCGTCACGGCTGCCAATAGTTGCCGGTAGTGTTGCTCGCTCTCGCGGAGAGCTTCCTCTGCCCGCCTGCGCTGGATGATTCCAGCCAGGGTATCGGCCACTGAAGACAGAAAGGTTTCTTCACTGGGCTCTCTTTTGTGGCCTTGTTTTACATAGACGTTAATCACCCCGTATAGCCGGTCACCGGATACGATGGGAACACAATAATGACCATGAGGGAGCATGCCCGCGTATTGGGTGTCGTGCCGCGCGTCGAGGCCGTCGGCAAACACGATCTCGCCAGTAGCGGCCGCCCGCCCGCACAGGCATTTGCCAGCCGGCACCGCGCCACAGGCGGCCAGCAACTGGTCAGAAAGCCCGCGTTGGGCTTTCATGACCAGGACTGCGGGGTCTTCTTCGACGAGGAAGATGGAGCCTTTGGATTCCAGGGCAATCCAGGAGACGGAAAAAAGCAGATCGAGCGTGCGTTCCAACTGCTCTTTCAGCGAGATCGGTTCCAGCGAGATTCGCAGCAGTGCGCTGATTGCAGTTTGAATCTGGAGATTCCGCTGGATCTCCTCCTCGGCCCGCTTCTGCTCGGTGATGTCCCTGGCGGTTGCGTAGATCAGCCCCTCTTGCTCCTGGGGCACCGCCGTCCAAGCCAACCACTCGTAGGAACCGTCTTTGCAGCGGTAGCGGTTCTCAAAGTGCACGGTGGGGATTCCCTCGGCGAGCTTGTGGACCTCGGCCCGCGTCCTTTCCCGATCCTCGGGATGAACCAAGTCGATGAATGGCCGGGACAACAACTCGTCACGGCTGTAGCCCAAGGTCTTCTCGAAAGCCGGATTCAAGCGCCTCAAGTACCCGTCCGTCCCGGCGATGCAGAGCATTTCCGCCGAGAGCGTGAAGAGGCAGTCCAGCTCCTTTTCCGCGCGCCTCTGGCGAGTGATGTCCTCAATGATCCCCTTGAAGCCGAGCAGCGCGCCGTGCTCGTCGCGTAGGATGCGACCGGACGTGCGCACGGCAATCGGCGTGCCGTCCTTGCGCTTCCAATCGAGTTCGAGCCCCTCGACGTACGCTTTGGGCTGGGCAATCAACCGCTGGTAGTCTTTCGGGTCGCGGTAGACGTCCCGGACCGGGTCAACCGCCAACAGCTCCGCCTCGGAATGGTAGCCGAGCATCTTGACCAGTGCCTGGTTGACCTTGAGGAATCTGCCTTCACGGCTGAAATGAAATACGCCGAAAGGCACGTCGTGTGACAACGCGCAACGTCCTGCAATCGGCCGCTTTCCCGTTGCCAAAGCCATCCAGCATAGGCCGGAAGCGCCCACGCGGCGCTCCGCAACCTCCAATCGCACCTCCAGCAGCTTGCCGTCGCTGATCGGGTCGGGCAGATAGTCGTCGAACCCCGAGGCCAGCAGCTCCCCCAGGTGTGCCGGATCTGTGCGCCTGGTCAGCGCCAGAATCACGCAACGTTTACCATGGGCCAATTGCCGCACCCGCCGGCAGAGCGCCGCCCCGTCGCCCTCCGGCGAATCGACGTCGAACACGGCCAGGGGATGATCCTGCGATTGATGCGCCGTGCCGGCCGAATCGGCCTCCTCCGGCGCGGTGACTTGATGGCCGCGCCGCCTGAGTACCTCCGTCAATGCCCGACGCGCTTCCGAGTCGGCCGTGTAGACGAGAACCTTCATGCCGTGTTCCCGTTGTCGAGATCCCTTGCTCCTCCCCCAAGGTGCAACGTTCTCTCTTGACAACCCCTTATGCCCGCACCGCCTTCGCGTAGCACCGCCTCAGATAATCGCGCGACTTGGCCAGGGCCTTGTCCATCACGTCCGGCTGGGGCTCGTTGTGCATGAACGGATTGACGTACCAGCGGTAGCCCGCCTTGCCCAAGGCCGCGATCCAGGGGCCAAAGTCGGTCGGTCCGTGGCCGGGAAGCTGACCGACTCCCGGGGCACGCTGCCAGGCGTAGAAAAAGAACAACTGCTTGCCGCAGGTGGCGATGGCCTCCTCCACCGACACCTTCTGCCCCTGCAAATGATACGGGGCCATGGCGATCCCCAGCCGCGGGCTGTGGTTGATCTCCACGAACGCCTTGAACGAATCGAGCGAATTGAGCAAGGCCCCGCCGTGGTTCTCGATCGCCAGGTAGGAATCGTACTTCTCGGCCAGTTCCAGATCGGGTTTGAGGCCCTCGATGAACTTCTTCATCCGCGGGATGAGTTCCTTGGGGTCGCCCGCTCCGGCGCTGCCGCGGACGGCCACGCCCCCGCCGGCCTTGCCCAACAGTTCCGCATACTTGCCATAACCGCCGCTGTAGACCGAAAACGCGTACAACTTCAGCTTGTTCTTGTCCAGCACCTCGTTGAGCCCCGCGGCCCCCAGGCGGTTGAGCACGTCGTCCAGGTGGGGACAGCCGGCATGGGCCGACCAGACGTCGACGGCCTCGAATCCCAGCGCGGCAATCCGCCGGCAGGCCTCTTCGACCGGCAACTTGCTGTACTCGATCGTGGAAGTGGAAAGCCGCATCTTCCAGCGGCCTTTGGCGGCCGCCGGGCTGGAGGCAAGCAGCCCCCGCGCCGCAAACGTGGCCGCGGCACCGCCAGCCACGCCCGAAAGGAATCGACGGCGGTCGGCAAATCTGTAATCACGGTGGTTCATGGTTTCCGCTCCTCGGTTGTGACGATACTCATCGGTTCCCAGCAGATCCCCAGCCTAGCAACATGCCACCGGCAAATCAAGCGATACCCCCCGCCCCGTCCCCGCAGCTAAACCCCCCGCTGCAAGCTGCAAGGAAGAAGGTATATTGGAAGAATAAGAGCCTATCCCAGAACCAAGGGCCGGATAGGCTCTGCCCTCAAACCTGCCCAGAACTCACCATGCCGACGATCACGGTCGAAGACGTTGCTGCCGCAGGCGTGGTCGGGGCCGGCGGCGCCGGGTTCCCCACCCACGTCAAGCTCGCCGCCGCGGCCGATACCGTCCTGATCAACGCCGCCGAATGCGAGCCCCTGCTGCACAAGGACAAGGAGGTGCTCCGCCAGCACGCCGACGCCGTGATCGAGGGAACCGCCGCGGCCATGCAACTGGTCGGTGCCAAGCAGGGCATGCTCGGCGTCAAGGAAAAGTACGCCGACGTGATCGACCTGCTCCGCCCCAAGCTGCCGCAAAACATCGACATCGCCCCCCTCAGCGACGCCTACCCGGCAGGCGACGAGTTCATCCTGGTCTACGACGTGCTTCGACGGGTGATCCCGCCCGGCGGCATCCCCTTGGCCGTCGGCGCCGTGGTGATCAACGTCGAGACCGCCCTGAACGTCGCGCTGGCCGCCGATCGGCCGGTTACCGAAAAGTACCTTACCATCGGCGGTGCCGTGGCCCGGCCGGTCACGCTGCGGGTACCGGTCGGCGTCACGCTGGCCCAGTGCGTCGCGGCCGCCGGAGGACCCACCACGGCCGACCCCCAATACATGGTCGGCGGCGTGATGATGGGCTACCTGGAAGAAAACCACCAGGCCCCGGTCGAGAAGACCACCGGCGGGGTGATCGTGCTGCCGGGCGATCACGTGGTGGTCCGCCGGCGGCGCCAGGATTGGCGGCAGATCGTGCGGATCGGACGCAGCGCCTGCGACCAGTGCAGCTTCTGTACCGAGCTCTGCCCCCGCTGGCTGCTGGGCCATCCCATCGAGCCCCACCTGGCCATGCGGAGCCTGGAGTTCAACCTGGTCGGCGAGGCAAACGTGATCGGCACGGCCTTCTGCTGCGAGTGCAACCTGTGCAGTCTCTATTCGTGTCCCGAGGACCTGGATCCCAAGAACGTCTGCACCCAAAACAAACAGCGGCTGGCGGCCGACAACAAGCGCTGGGAGAATCCGCCGTTTAATCCACGGCGGCCGGAACTCCACCTGCAAAACCGCAAGGCCCCCATGGCCCGACTGATGCACAAGCTGGGGCTGGCACAGTTCCACAACGTCGGCCCCCTGGACGATACCCTGCTGGAGACCGACAAGGTGGGCATCCCCCTGAAACAACACCTCGGCGCGGCCTGCGAGCCGACGATTGGTGCGGGCGATCGGGTGACCAAGGGCCGGCAGATCGGCCGCCGGCCCGTGGCCGACGGAAAACCCGCCCTCGGAGCGCCGGTCCACGCCTCCATCGACGGCACCGTCACCGCCATCCGCGACGGCGTCGTCCGGATCGAGAAGAGCCCCTAGCGCCAGCCCGCACGAGGAACCACACATGCCCACTCCAAAATCCATCGGCGCAATCGAGCTCTCCAGCGTCGGCGTCGGCTACCGGATCGAGGACGAGATGCTCAAGGCCGCCTCGGTCGAGCTGCTCATCGCCCGGACCATCTGCTCGGGAAAATACCTCATCGTGCTCGGCGGGTCGGTGAGCGACGTTCAGGCCGCGATCCAGGCCGGCCTGGCCGGTGCCGGGGAGGCGATCATCGACCACCTGGTGATTCCCAACGTGCACGAGTCGGTCTTCCCGGCCCTGGGCCAGTCGGTCACGCTGGGCGCCGACCACAGCGGCGTGTTGGGCGTGGTCGAGACCTTCAGCGGCACCAGCGCGTTGGCCGCCGCCGACGCCGCCGCGAAGACCGCCCGGATCACGCTGTTTCGGATCCACGTCGCCATGGCCCTAGCCCGCATTTCTCACCAGCCGTAGCGGAATTCGCAAGAATTCCGTGTTGGGAAACGAGTTGCGTCGGAATTCTTGCGAATTCCGCTACCACAGAGCGCACCGACCGCCCCCTGCTGGGTAGAGTCGAGAGGTGGCGCGGTGGGGTAGGCTTCGGCATAATTCTGGGTCGGGGTTTCCCCGTTTGTGTCTCAATAGCCGCATGCCATGCTCCGTTTCCACCTCCCGCTCATCAAACCGGACGTGCGAATTTCCCGCATCCGGCTTTCGGACAAGGAATCACGGTTTCGCCCACGAGAAGTTGCGTGTTCGCAGGCTGAGCCGCGTCAGGCCCAGTGTTTGGTACAGGTAGGCGTCGGGGTAGCGCGAGGTCCCCTGACCCGGTACCTTGTGCTTGGCACACAACCACTGGCGGAGCCGATGGCGGACATGGCTGTCCACCGCGGCGTAGGCTTTGCTGACCGGGCCGAGACAGAAGTAGTTCGCCCAACCAATCAGCTTACGGTTGAGGCGATCGATCCGACGAAGGTCTTGC
>CAZUAM010000239.1:0-9794 GCA_964618095.1 uncultured Planctomycetaceae bacterium
CATCAAGCCGCAGAAGCTACGCTCGGCGGTAATTTAATTCCCGCCGCTCGCCTTATCCGACGTACTCGAGCACGAAGCCCGCGTACATCCACTTACTCGACTCGGCGACGACGCTGGCCAGGACGTCGCCCTTGTTCGGGGTGTTTTCCTGCAAGAAGCCGTCCAGGGCGTGGATGATCGCACAGGGTCCCGGATATCCGCGGTCGGCGAGCTTGTCGTAGAGTTGCAGGTGCGGCACGTTCTTGTCCCGTTTGATCTCCGACGCCACCTGGTCGTGGATGTGTCTGGTGGGGACGTTCATGAACATGTATTTGACTTCCGACCAGTCCATGCCGACTCGCTCCATCATCCTGTCGGCGGCTTTTCTTGCGAGCTCGACGCCCAGCTTGGCGACCTGCTCGAAGTTCTGGCTCAGATGGTGCCAGCCCTTCTCGTAGCTCTCCAGCGGATGGACACGATGGCCGCCGGCCGGGCAGAGCATGTCCGGTCCCAGCCCCAATCCCATCGATTCGATGTACGTCTCGACGACGCGAAGCCGTTTCTGCCCGATGGCGGGATCGGAGGTCGCCACCAGCGCACCGGCCCCGTCGCTGAGGAACCAGCGGAGCAGAACCTGGGACTTCTCGAGGATCCGCTGGTTGAAATGCTCGACCACCAGGAAGGGGGAAGACAACTGCGAGGTCATGATCAAGACGTTCTCGTATCGCCCCAGGGCAATCTGATCGGCCGCGAGCTGGATCGCCTTGTAGATCGACGTGCAGTTGGAATGAATCTCGTATTCCGCGCACTGGGGAATCTGGAGTTCCTCCTGAATCAGCGTGGTGGTCGGCGGGCAGGCATACTCCGGCATCACGCCCCCGTACACCAGCAGGTCGACGTCCCCGGCCTGGAGGCCGGCCATGGCCAGGGCCTTCTGGGCAGACTTGACCGACATGGTCACGTTGTCGTCGGTGGGCCGGCGGGTCTGCGGGTCGATCGCGTAGTGGCAGTATTCCACCCCCAACATCTCTTCCATGATGGGGCGCATGCGGTCGATCCACCTCAACAGCTTCGGCGGTGCTTCGGTGATTTCGCCGAGAACACTCTCGATTCGCCCAAAGGGGATCGGCTCCCCCGGCGAGTACGACCCGATGCCGGCGAGGTAGACGTCCTTCTTCCCGCTGGTCACACTGTTTCTCACGCACTTTTTCCCCGCTGTCACAACCGAAGGCCAGCCTGAGCGAGATTCCGGCTAAGGAGCCGTAAAGGAATAACTTCCCACGTACAGAAGTGGGCCGTCCCATGTTCGCAAGGCGAAAACTGGGACAGTCCCCAGGTTGTTTCTTTCCGGGGGCTAAGGCGTCTTGGCCACCAGGCGGTCAAAGGCCTCCGAGTTGATGGCCCGGTGCTGCGCCGCCAGGAAATGCCCCAGGAAATCCTCGTAGCTGGTGGCGTACGACTCGTCGAGCAGCCGGCGGGCCATCTCCAGGACAACCGGATGGAAGGGCAGCAGGTCGTTGACCGTTTCGGCGAGGTTCTCTTCGAACGAGGCCTGGTCGCAGACGCGGTCCAGGATGCCCCAGTTGAGCGCTTCCTTGGCGCCGATCGGCCGGCCGGCAAGCATCAGGTTCTTCGCCCGGCCGAGCCCCACGTACTTCGCCAGGCGGAAGGTTGCCATCCCGGGCAGGAATCCCAGCTTGACTTCATTGAGTCGGAAGACGGCCTGCCGTTCGGCGATTCTCGCATCGCAGAGCAGCACGAGCTGGAATCCGCCGCCGGTGCACTCACCCTGCACGGCGGCGACGGTGAACTTGTTCAGCCGCTCCAGCTCCCGGCACATCCGCTCCCACTTCTGGAGCCCGTAGATGTCGCGCCGCTTGCGGGCGGCGAACTCGCGGAGGTCGATCCCCGAGCTGAAGACGTCCGGGCTGCCGCGGAGAACCAGCACGGCGACGTCACTGGCGTCCTCGAGCGTATCGATCAGGTCGCTCAGATCATTTACCATTTGCATGTCAATCGCGTTGTCTGAATCCGGACGATGGAGAAACGCCGTCACCAGATTGCCGTCTTGGGTCACCTTCAGAGTCGCATAATCGTGCATGATCGTCCCCTTGGTGATGCGGTTCACCAAACCAGCAAAGCCGTTTCGATAGACGTGCCCGGTCCCATCGCGATAACGACTCCCAGGTCCCCTTCGCGGACCAGGCCCTCGCGGCTTAGTTCCTTGTAGGAGAAGAGGATCGAGCCGGAGGAGAGGTTACCATAGTTTTTCAAGATGCTCAAGGTATGCCGCATCTCGTAGTCGGTCACGCCGAGGTTGTACTGGATGGCGTCGATGACCTTCCTTCCTCCCGAATGCACCGTCCAGTGGTCGATGTCTTTGCGCTTCAGGCCGTGGCGCCCCAGCAGCCGGTCAACCGGCTTGCGGACGTGGGCGCCGATCAGGTAGGGGATGTCGCGCTCCAGGAAGAACGAGAGCTTGGTGTTTTCGAGGTCATAGCGCATCGCCATGAGTGCCTCGGGGATAATGTGGGGCTCAAAGTCCGCCACGATCGGTCCCTGCTGCCAGGAGTCGGAGTCATCCTGCCGGATCACCACCGCGCCCGCCCCGTCGCCAAACAGCGAGTTGACCACGGCCGTGGACATCTTCCGGTTGTAGACGTAAGCGGCCGAGCAGATCTCCACGCAGAGGATCAGGGCGAGGCTGCCCGGGTTCGCGCGGGCAAAGGCCGTGACGGCCTGTAGCCCGTTGACGGCCGCGTTGCACCCCATCCCCAACACGTCAATTCGCTGCACGTTCTCCCGGAAAGCCATCTCCTTGATCAGATGGGCCGTGATGCCCGGACAAAGAAAGCCGGTCGCGCTCAAACAGCAGAAGAAGTCGACGTCGTAGGGCGCCAGCCCCAGGGGACGCAGACATTCCTCGATCGCCTGCGGGCCGATCTCCAGGGCCCCGTGAAGATGCTTGTCCAGGAGTTCCTGGTTCGACTCCTCGGGCATCCGGCCGTTGACGGGCTCGGGCAGATAGAGGTATCGGGCCTTGATGTGGCCGCTGTGGAAGAGCTGCCGGATCTTCGGATCGGTCTCGTGGAAGAAGTCGAGGACCTCGTCCTGCGTGTACTTCCGGGGAGGCGTCGCCGTGCCGACCGACACGATCCGGGGCCCCGTTGTCGGCCGGCGAAACGCCGCCTTTCTGCGGGAATCGATCCTGCGTAGTTCAACCATGCCCAACCACTCTCATAAAGCCGCGACCGGCAGTCGCGGACTCCGCCGCCAGTGGCGGCGGCTTTACACACCGACCCGGAGCATCGCTATCTCAAGAGCGCGCAGTCAAGACTCCGCCTTCTCCGACCGGAGCTGGTAGAGCAACGCCTCGGCGACGCTCTCGAAGCGTTGGCCCGCATCGCCCGTGGTGTCCAGATCGACGGCCTGCTTGGCCAATTGCAGGGCCAGCGGATCGCGGCCTGCGATCCGTTCGGCCCACTGTTGCGCTCTGGGGAGCAGCTCATCGGGCCTGGTCACTTCGCTCACCAGTCCGGCGCGGAGTGCCTCGTCCGCTTCCCAGACCCGTCCGCCGAGGATCAGCTCCTTGGCCCGCCCCTTCCCCACAACCTGCGGCAGCCGTTGGGTCCCGCCCGCGGCCGGCAGCAGGCCGAGCTCCGGCTCGGGAAACGAGAAACGAGCGCCGTCGGCCGCAATGCGGATATCGCAGGCCAGGGCAAGTTCCAGTCCGCCACCCACGGCCGCGCCGTTGACGGCCGCCAGCGTCACACGCGGGCAGCCGCTCAGCAGGGAAAACACTTCGGCACTCCTCAGGTACAACGCCGATCGCCAGTCCTTGCCGGCCATTTCCCCCAGATCCGCGCCGCCACAGAACGCACGGTCGCCGGTCCCACACAGGACCACAACCCGGACTTCCGGATCGTCCGCGGCCCGCCCGAGGTGCGCATCGAGCGCGTCGAGCATCGCCCGGTTATAGGCGTTGGCCTTTTCCGGCCGGTTGAGTTGGAGGTAGGCGGCGGGGCCCTGCCGCCACGCCCGAATAAGGCCCGATTCGGGTGTCGTGTCAGCGTGTGCCATGGTCGTCATTGCCTTTTCGAGTTGGCGTTGTGGTTTCTCGGCCCACGGGGCCCTTACGTGCTCCCGACGCGTGGGTCTGAAGTCAGCTCACCGCCGCGAAGAGTTGAGCGAACTTGCGAGGATGATAGATTCGATAATCCCCCTCAATGTTCCTCGCCAGATTGCACAACTCCTCACTCAGCCCGCATTCCACAAACACGTCCACCCCCAATGCCAGCAGCCGGTTCATGGTCTTCAGCCAGCGGATCGGGTGCCACACGTTCCCGGCGGCCTCCTCCCGAACGTCTTCCTCCGACGACAACACCTTCTGGTCTACACACGAGACGATGCCACACGCCGGGCAGCGAATTTCAATCCGCCCGAGGAAGTCCCTGATCCTGCCGTCGACCTGACGGAGGAAGGACGAATGAAAGGGGATGGAGACCGGCAGCAGCTTCGCGTGCAAACTGCCTTCCGCTTCCGATGCCTCCAGAAGAATCTCCAGGTCGGGGCGCCTGCCCGAAGCGATCACGACGTGCGGGCCGCAGACGTCGGCGACTTCGACGTTCGGGCAATTCTCCCCGATCAGCGCGCCGACCTCCCCGGCCGTCAGCCCCACCACGACGCCCATTCCGTACTCGCCGCTCCGGACGGCCTGGTGGGCGAACCTGCACGTCTGGTGGGTCAGTCGCAGACCGTCTTCAAAGGACACCGCCGAGCCGTGGTGCAGCGCCGCAAACAGGCCCATACTGTATCCGGCCACGTAATCGCAGGCGATCTTCCTCTTCTTCAGCAGGCTCCCAATCGTGCAACTGTCCACGTAGCAGACGTACTGCTCCTGAAGGCCGTCCTCGAGACGGTCGTCCAGAACGAACTCGCCGGGCCTCTCGAACTTTCTGGGGTCAATCTCGACGACCGCAGAGGCTCGATCCAGGAATCTCGCCGCTTCGTCCTGGTACCCGTCCAGGCATTCCCGGCCGAAATCCTTGTATTTCATGGCGAAAGCCGGAAACAAACACGCTACTTTTCTGCTCATGGTGCTCACGCTTGCCAGCTTGATTCGTACTTCCGCAGAACCAGTGTCGCGTTACATCCCCCGAAACCGAACGAGTTCGTCAGCGCTACGTTCACCTCCCTCTCCCGGGCGACGTTGGGAACGTAGTCCAGGTCCAGCTCGGGATCCGGGGTGTAGTTGATCGTGGGAGTCAAGACGCTGTGGCGGATGCTCATAATGGTAATCACCGTCTCGATGGCGCCGCACGCGCCGGCCGTATGGCCGATCATCGACTTCGCCGAGGAAACCGGGATGCCGTAGGCAAGATCCCCGAAGACGTCCTTGATGGCCGTGGTTTCGCACTTGTCGTTCAGCGGCGTGGAAGAGCCGTGAGCGTTGATGTAATCCACGCGCTCGTTCGCAATCTGGGCGTCCTCCAGGGCCGCTCGCATCGTCTTGGCCATTCCCACGCCCTCCGGACGCGGCGCCATGATGTTGTGGGCCTCACTGGTCATCGCGTGGCCGGCCACCTCCGCGTAGATCGCCGCTCCGCGAGCCCTGGCCGACTGCTCGGCCTCGAGAACCAGGACACCCGCCCCCTCGCCGATCACAAATCCGTCCCGGTCGATGGAAAACGGCCGGCTCGCCCTCTCGGGTACGTCGTTCGCCGTCGACAGCGCGTAGACCTCATTGAATCCACTCACGTGTTCCGGATTGACGATCGAGCTGGCTCCGCCGGCAATCACCAGGTCGGCCTTGTCGGCGGCGATCAGGTCGTATCCGTAGGCGATCGCATAGGCGGACGACGCGCAGGCGGCAGAGACCGTGAAGTTCGGGCCCTCCAGCTTGTACTCCAGCGAGACCCAGACCGACACACTGTGCGGCATGGTCTTCACGATCCAGTACCGGTCGTCGTAGATCCTCGAGTGCCCCGTGTCGGCCGCCCCGAAGACCACCGCGCATCGCAGCGGGTCATAGCGATCGAAGTTGATCTGGCTCTTGGCGACCGCCTCCTTCGTGCAAACGTAGCCCATTTTGACCGCCCGGGCCATCTGCTTGGCCAGGCGTCGGCTACAGTGCTGCCGCGCATACTCGTCGAAATCCCCCGGCACTTCGCCCGCGATCCTGGTCTGGTTGGCCGAGGTGTCGAACAACGAGATTCTCCGGATCCCGCTTCTCCCCGCCACCAGGCCGTCCCAACTCGCCTCGAGGTCAAGGCCCAGAGGCGTAATCATGTTCAGTCCTGTGACGACGACTCTTCGTTGCACGGAATGCGCCTCAGGGTTCAGGCCGGCTACGGCGTTCTCCGGCGCCCCAGACTGGGGATCCAGCGGGGGACGCGCCCGCAGTAGTCCTCATAGGCCCGGCCGAATCGCTTGCGGAGCAGGGGCTCTTCGACCCGGACGACCTGCAAATGGGCCAGCACGGCAAACACGCAGAACATCAACAACACGCCGGTGGACGACAGCGCGATCGCCTCACCCAGCATCGCGGCGACCAAACAGCCGGCCACGGGGTTGCGAACGTAACGGAACGGCCCAACCACCACGAGCCGCGTGGGCGGGTCGAACTCCACGTAGGCCCCCTTCCCGTGGCGGCTCAAAACGTAGGACGACCCCAAGTAGACCGCAAAACAGACCACAAACAGGACTACGCCCACGAGGCGAAGCCAACCGATCTCCACCTGCACCGCCGGCGCGTACACGTCGATCTGATAGAAGGCCCACGGCAATCCCACCAGCACCACCGGCAGGAACACGACCCCGTAGAAAACCATCCGCAGCGCCAGCGGAATCCGCTGAAGCGGGGAGTCCGCGGGTGCAGTCTGCTGCGAATCTGGATTAACCGGCACGGGACTCCTTGGACGCGGGCTCCTCCTCCAGCCGCAGGGCGTCGAATCTCCCGAACTGGGCGGCAACGCGGCGGCGGACGTGGCTCCGCGGCACCAGCCGCAACAGCAGCGCAAGCAAGCGAAAACGAAGACCCGGCACACAGATGGCTCGATTGCGCCGCAGCGCGGCCAGCGAACTGCGGACCACCGTCTCGGGACTGATCCACGCGTAAGAAGGGATCTTGCTGAGGTCGGCCCCCTCCCGCGTAAAAAGCCCCGTCCGCGTGAAACCGGGACAAAGTGCCTGGACCTTCACTCCCGTTCCCCGCAACTCCTCGTGCAGAGCCTCGGTGAAGCTGGCCAGGTAAGCCTTGGTGCCGCCGTAGGTCGCGCAGAACGGCAGGGAGATGAACGCGGCCAGTGAGGAGACGTTGACGATCGCCCCCCGCCTGCGCTCCAGCATGCCCGTCAGTGCGGCCCGCGTCAGCCGCACCGGCGCCAGCACGTTCAGCCGGATCGTCTCCTCCTGGCGCTGGAGATCGAGTTCGGCAAATCGACCCCACGGGGCCGAGCCCGCGCAGTTGACCAGGAGTGTCAACGCCGAGTCTCCGGCGATTCGATCTTCGACGATTCGCAGCGAGTCCGTCCGGCTCAGGTCCGCAGCCAGGATCTCGACCTCCACGCCGCAGGTCTCCCGCAACTCCCGGGCCAATTGTTCCAGGCGGTCCCGGTTTCGGGCCACCAGCAGCAGCGCGTAGCCTTCGCCGGCCAGTTGCCTGGCGAATTCTCCGCCAATTCCGCCGGTGCCCCCCGTGATCAGGGCTCGGCCACGAGCGTCTGCCTTGTTTGACGACGAACGAGTTGACATGGGCGGTTCTGAAAAGCGTGTCTGAGTTGTCGCCGCGTGGAACGGAGGTCCCCGTAATCACGGCGGCAGCTTTGTGGTGTTGGGTTTCCGGTATACGATACTCTCGAAGACCGAGGTCCACCGCGCCGCAGAACCTCACTCCATCTGCTTGAAGTCCCTCGTCAGCCAGAACGCGAGGCACAGGATCACCAGCAGCGCCGCGCTGGCCCACCACGGAGAAGACGCCCCCGTCTCGACGCGCAGGCGAAGGGCGCCCAGGAGCATCGGAACCAGCACGGTTGCACCAATCAACAGGATCGCCCAGCGCGACCACCGCTGGCGTCTTCTGAAAGGGATCGCCAGCAGCACGGCAAGGGAAACGGCCGTCGAGACGCCGACCATCCCCGTCCCCTTCATCAGGCTGAGCACCAGCATCCTACAGCCAGGCGTCAGCTCGGTCCAGGCAACGTCCATCACCTGTTCGTGGTAGGGCATCACCTGCGTTGAAGCCAGGTAACGTACGCCCGCGCCGAACATCACGGCCACGATTAGCCAGTTCAGGGCCGTTGCGATCGCAAATCGGCGTCTCATCAGTCGGCACGACGGCAGGCTGGGCCACACGGATGACGGCATCCGTCGGCCGGGAGAGCAGGACACACGCTTCGCGGATTGCCGCTCACGATCGGCAGTCTCCGTCAAGGCGGGCCATCACGCCTTCCAGCGGGCGGCAGTCATATCGGGCGCCCAGTTCGCGCCGAAGACGATCGAACACCTCTCGCAGTCCGCCGCTGCCCAACGCGCGCATCTCTTCCAGGGGATCGATCTTCATCCCGATCAGATCTTTGATCCCCAGGCAGAAATCGCTCAGGTCTCCCAGCCCCATCTGCGTCAGGTAGAGCACGGAGAAGTAGATCGGGAACAACAGGCGTTCACGCAGGCTCGCCTCGTCCGAGGGCGCGGCGCCGGGGGAATGCGTCTGGCTCGGGTCCACGTAGTACTCCGGCGCGTCGTCCGTAGGTCGGTCTTCACGATACAGATAGATGCCTCGGTTGGCGTACTTCCCAAAACGACCGTCCCGGATCAACTTACGGCATAGCCCGGGAACGGCCAACTCGAAAGGAAACGCCTCGAGCATCCGCCCCAGGACGTCGGCGAAAAAAGGGATACCCACCACGTCCAGGGCCTCGCAAGGCCCGATCCGAGCGAACCGCGCGACCAGAGCGTCGATCTGGGAGGGCAGTGCCAGCCCCTGTTCCAGGACGTACAGGGCTTCGCAGCTATGACAGGTCAGCGCCACGTTGATGCACGAGCCGGCCAGATCCTTCACCACCAGCGGCGTGCGGCCGATCTCCCGCGAAACCCGCCGGAGAAAGTCCACCGTGCCCGGCGCCGTGTCTCTCGACGTGATGATCTCCACCACGCTGGTGAGTTGGATCGGGTGGAAGAAATGGAAGCCGCAGAATCGCGCCGGGTTGTTGAGGCTCTCCGCCATCCGGGTGGTCGAAAGGCTGGAACTGTTGCTGGTGATCACGGCCTCCGGCGAGACCGTCCGTTCGGCCTGCCGCAGCACCTCGATCTTGGTTTGGTAGTCTTCGGTGACGGTCTCAATCACCAGACCACAATCCCGCAGGTCCTTCCAGGAAGAGGTAAACCGCAGGCCGGCCAGACGATTCGGCAGGTCGGCTTCGTCCAGTATCCCGCTGTTCGCAGCGCGGCGCAGGCGTCTTTCCAGCCGGCGGTTGTTGCGGTCCGCTTTGGCCGGATCGCGGACCAACACGGCGACTTCCAGGGGAGCGCCGCTGAGCAGGCTGAAGATGCCTCGCCCCATTTTTCCGTAGCCCACGAGGCCCACTTTCATCGACGATTCCCCCGACGGCAAACCGTCCACTTACTCCGTAGTTGCATACAATCCCCAGCGAGAGTCGAAAGGCGCCGTGTATTGCGGCCTGAAGCCTGGTTCCAACCGATCTCGCTGGATTTCACCGTAGGTTCGATTCCTGCAGGTACCGCGAAGCGGTCTTACAACACAGTACCGCGAAGCGGTTTCACAACACAGCCCAGGGTCGCGCAGCGCACCCTGGGGC
>CAZUAM010000240.1:0-9789 GCA_964618095.1 uncultured Planctomycetaceae bacterium
CAATTACCCGTCAATCCCAATCTCCCTATATTCCGGCATTTTCATCAGCCCAGTCTTGGACGGCATGGCATTTACCGATTCGGGCGTCTTCGTCTCCACGATAGACGGGTCCGTGGTTTGCCTTCGGAATGCGAAATAGCCTTGGAACCTGACACCCGCAGCAGCGACCACCTTACCCTCGCATGTGTCGCTTGTCGTTGGGACTGTCGGACGAGTTGGCCTCCCACCTGGGAGGGGGCCGCGTTGCACCCGTTCCAATTTGCTCGCAGCGGACGTCTGCTCGGACGAACGACGCGCCTCAGGACGGGTCTTTTTGCGGGACGCGGAGGGACGGGTCGAGCAGCGGGACGTTCGAAAATGCCCAGCGCTCAAGCCTCCACCTACCCGTCGCGCAAATCAGCCAGCCAATCTTCTGTCGGCGGTGAACATGGGGTCCCAGCGTACTCGGTTCCTTGCGCGGGTCCAGGACAGAGCCAGCCGCCGTCGGTCGTCTACGCCTTGCTCTGGTGAGTTCAGCGATCGCTCGTCTCGCGAAGTTCTCGTCTATCGGCCGCCGAGGCAGAGGACCGTTCCGTCCTTCAGCGCAAGATACAGCCGGCCGCCGGTGGCGATCATGCCGTCCCAGACGGGGATCGCGGCGATCTTCCGTTGGGCCAGCTTTTCGCCGTTCTCGGCGGAGACGGCCGACAGCACGCCCCCCTGTTTGCCCAGCCAGGCTTCTTCCTGCCGGCGCATTTGCCGATTGATCTCGTTATCCGCTCCGTAGACGAAACCGTATGTGCTTTCCTCGTCGGCCACGTCGGGAGGCCCGGCCATGAACAGGGTCCCGCCGGCCAGAACCATGGCGTTGGCCAGAATGCCCGACTGCTCGACCCGCCAGAGACACGGGATACGTCGCCTGGCTGTTTTTGGCCTGGCTTTGCGGCGGCCGGCTCGGGCGTCGGTAGCCGGCTGCGGCGCGACGACGGCGTCCTTGCTTGCCGCGTAGACGGCGTAGAAGGTTCGCGGGTTGATGTTGTTGCCGAGGTTTTCGGAGATGGAGCCGTATACGTTCGATTCGTCGAACACCATGATCCGCCCACACGGCGTGTAGTTCCTCGGAATGGCGTATTCCCCGTGTCCCTCGCCGGCGTTTTTGCCGTAGATCCAGTACGAGCGATGGAACCAATAATCGTCGAGGAAACCGGTCGGGCAGAACAGGTGTCGGCCTTCTCCCACCTGATTTCTCTCCTTGCCTTTCACCAATTCCACGCTGATGCGATTACCGTCCAGATCGAACTGCTCGGCGGCCATGTAGATGCGAGCGCCGTCGCACGAGAGCAGATCGGCGTTGGCCACCGGCACGGCCTTTCCGGCCGCCAGGGTCTGGATATTCTCGCCGGTTCGCGGGTCCTTGTCGTCCATCACGGTTTCGGAAAGGCGTTTTCCGGTGGCGCAATCCAAGCGAACCAGGCGCAAGCCTCCGTCGACGAACCGGCTGCGCCCGGCCACACAGTAGGCCACGCCGTCGCGCACCAGAACACTCCCATGAAGCGGCCACACCGATTCGAGCTGTCCGTACGAGACCAGCTTGTCCGCGGCCGGCGCCGCCCGAAAACGCCACACCAACTCGGCGTCGGAGACCTTCAGGCAATAGACCCAACCGTCGGCACAGCCGAACAGGGCCAGGCCGCCGGCGATCGTGGGCGGGCCGTCGACGCGTCCGCCCGCCGTGTAGGACCAGACGGTCTTGCCCGAATCGGCGTCCAGCGCATGGACCGTGTGCCGGTCGACGGCAGCGACGAACAGCTTTCCACCGGCAGCGGTCATGGTGCTCAGCTTGCCGCCAACGTCCACCTGCCACAGCTTGCGCACCTCGGCCGGCACGGCCGCGGCGGTCGCACCACCTCGGGCGTTGTCGCTTCGGTAGGTGGGCCAGCAGTCCGCGTCGAGTTTGCCCAGCTCGGACGTGCCGTTTCCGTAGGCCGGACCTCTCTCCAGACGGTCCCCCCGGGGGACTTTCACTCCGGGCTGGGCGTTCACGGGAGCAAGCGCACACATATGATGCAGTTTCGATTGATAGTAACACGCGCACGAGTCGGGCGTTTTGTACAACAGGCCGTTGGCCGGCATAAGACCGTAGATGCAGGCCCCTCGCAGCCATTGGTGCAACTCGCAATACTCGGTGCCCAACTCCAGGAACTCGGTGCCGGTGCCGGAGGTCATGATGTAGCGTTTGGTGGCACGGCCGGGATAGCATCGTTGGTGCATGAAGAAGATGTCCCAGTTCTTGGCCACGAAGTCGTGCTTTGTTTCGCCCGTCTTGGCGTCGACGGCCTGGAACCGTGTTCCCTTGGCCTGGCTTCCGCCGGTTTGGGCGGTCCACACGACGCCGTCGATCAGGTAGAGGTCCTCCGGTGAGAAGTGTCCCGATCTGAGCTGCTCCGATTTCCAGAGCACGTCGCCGTTTTCGGAGGAGACCCCCACCAGGCGTCCGCCCCGTCCACTCTTCGTCGACAACAGCACGACGCCGTCGCCCACGATTAGCCTGGGGGCGTAGCCGGTCGCGGGCGTGGTGGAGTTGCCAACGGGCTGAGAATCCCATAGCTTCCGGCCACTTTCTCGGTCCAGGGCGACGACGTGCTCGCCGTCGTAGAAGAAGACGTTCCGCCGGTCGAGTGCGAGCGTCAAGGAAGCAATGTTGTTCTCGTGCTTCCACAGCACTTCACCGCTGTCGGCGGATACGGCCGTCACGAGCCGGTTGGGGCTCTTCTTCGACCAGCCGAACTCCTGGTTGACGCGGTTGCGCTCTTGGCCGCGGTTATCCGACGCGTGCTGGTAAGGGAAGGGGCCCTTGTCGGGATCGACCAACAGATACAACACTCCGTCGGAAAGCACGATCTCTTCGGTGGCCTTGGTCCGATCGTAGGTTCGGATGGTCCGGCCGGTGGCGGCGTCCAAAACGCTAAGCGGCGCGGTAATGCCCAAAGTCACGTAGACACGGTCGCCGTCGGCCACGATCCGCCGCGGCAGGTGCCCCGGCCCGCTCTTGAAGGGAAAGGTATGAGGAAACCATGAATCGATTTTCCGCTTCCACAGGAGCGTTCCGTTGAAGGCGTCCCGTGCCACCACGGTCCATCGAGCGGGCAAGTAGATGTGATTCCTGAGTCCCTTGTCTACGATGTAGAAGATCCGGCCGCCGGACGACACCATGCCACTGAGGCTCGCCATGAAATCGTGGTTTCTCATCCATTTCGGGCCCCCGACCCATTGAAGCCTCCGTGGGAGCCCGACCACCTCGTCGGAACTGACCATGGTTCCCTGCGGGTCGTGAAGGTAGTGGGGCCACTCATCGATTTCCTTAGGCCACGGCTTGACCTTTTTCGACCAGCGACCGTTCTTGTTGATCAACGCCACGCCGTTCGGGCAGAGTACCCGTTCGACCTCGCCAATCGGCAAGTCGCCGAGATCTCGTGCAACAAACAGGTTCACGAGATTGCCGATGTAGGGCAGATTACGGCCGTCGCAACGGTCTGCCGACACTCGGCCGTAGAGTCCCCGCGACAGGATCCGGGCACGGGCCTTTGCGATGTTCTCGGCATCGACGTCCAGCCCGTGAACGATGAAGCGAACGTCGTCCCCCAGGTCGGCGATGAGCTTTCCATCGCCACACCCGAAATGGACAATCAACCCGCCCTTGACGTCCGTGGAGGCGAGGAGTCGGCGCGCCTCTTCACCAGGCGGACTTGGGCCGGTATCGGCGCTCATTGCCGTCGCCAGCGCGGTCAGTACGATCGCCATCGCACCGATGTGTCGAGACCAACTCAACGATAGTGAATGATGCATGATAGCCGGTCCTCTTTTTGTTCTACCGGTTCTATTAGAGGGCATCACCGCCACTTCCAGCGCATCATCCTACCATTCCAATTGTGCCAATGTCCACCTTGCTGGGGCTATCTCGCATCTTCTCTTCTGCGACCCGTCGTCGGGCCCCATTCCGAGAAGTCCAACACGGTTGTAGTGGTGTCCCAGGAACGGCCCGCGCCTCGGGGTGCGCAGAACGCCTCCATCAGGGGGCAAGCCCCAGCCGAGTTGAGAGTGTCGCCTATGGGTGGTTTCTCGATATGTCCCACCCCCGAGGATTTCTGAAACAAGCCAACGAAAAGCCCAGCAAGCGCCCGTCTGGGTAAGAAACATCACGGGCGCCGGCGAGGAGGCCGGCGGAGCGATGGTCCAGGAGTCATCTCAGCGCGTCACGGCACCGGCAGAGCCAGTGGCACCACGCGACGTGGCGACAGGCCAGACTTTCAACTCCTGCTTATTGCGTTTGGACAGTCCAAAGGGTCCCGGGAAGGGATTGGCGTCGTTTCGCTTGCGGCCGAGGTAATCGGTGTCGATGCGATAGGGTGAGCCGTCGGGTTGTTCGTAGGGCAGGTCGGGAATCTTCGCCTTACCGAGCAGCTCGGTCGTCACCACTTCACGCTGTTGTTGTGCCCAAGCTCTGTCCAGAGTGATTTGAAGGTACGTGCCGTCCGGCTTCTCAACCAGCTTGAGGCCGGGGTTGACATCCGCCTGCACGAGCGGGCGGGGCTCGTGCTTCGACGGCTTGGCGCCGCTGAGCAGCACGTTGCCGGCCATGAACACCGGCAGTTTTGCCCCGTCATACGCCGACAGACCGTTGTGGCCGACCAAGATGTTGTTGTAGTACCGGCTGTCGCCGCCCGGGGTCCTGTGCAGACCCGCCACTTCGGTGGAATGCGACTTGAGAAACGGGGTCGATCGCCCCATTTCGGGGTGAGACCGGATGCTCCCCCCAAGCAGGTTGTGCACGTAAGCTCCTCCCTCTGACATGTCAAAGATTGAGGTGCGCGACAGGAACAGGTTGTTATCGACCAGGAACGGCCCGTGGTTGACCTCCACAAACAGGTCCTCGCTGGGCCCATTGTCGTGCAACAGGTTCCCAGTAACGCGCGTACCCTGGGTCATCCAGTCCAGCCAGATTCCGCGGCATGTACGGTAGATGTGGTTGCGGCTGATGACGGTGTCGACTGCGCCGTGGAACTTGATCCCGGCCATTTCGGCCCCGCCGAACAACCGGCGGACGTGGATATCGTGGATGGTGTTGCCCGTGACAGTGCAGAACACCGGACCCATGCTGCCGACGATGCCCGCCTGCTCGCAGTGCGAAATGTGGTTGTTGCGGACGACGTGGTGGCCGATGTTTTGCTTCGACCAGCCGTTTTCCAGGGCGCGTTCGATCGTCTTGACGTACCCTTCGGCGGAGTTCTGCGAGGTGTTGTCAAACTCGTCACCGTGCTTGCCGAGCGTGATGCCCGTGCAGACGGAGTAGCGAATGTTGTTGTTCTCGATGATCCAGCCCTTGCTCCAGTGGGTGCCGATCAGGCCGATCTGCTCGGCGGTGGGCGGCGCCCAGGGCGTGGCGGCGTGCTCCATCGTGAAGCCGCGTACCGTGATGAAGTTCACGCCCGGCTTCTCGGGATAGAACGCCGTCTGACGCACGTTGATCTCAACGTCTTGCTGGTTGGGATCGACGCCTTTGAACTGCGCCCAGATCGTGGTGCTGGTTTCGTCGGCCTGACCGAACCACAGCGGGTTGTCGCCGACGGGTTTCAGCACGTCCTCCTGCTTGGCCGCTTCGGTCAGCCAGTCCCCGTTGAGATAGACGGCCCCCGTGTGATGCTGGCGGCCCTTGGGATTAAACCAGTCGCCGTGGATGAGGTCGCTGTAGGGATTGAAGCCGCCGAAGAAGGAATTCGCAACGGTCACCTTCCAGACATCGTCTTGAGCTTTCACCCAGCTCTTGACGACTTCCGACCCCTTGATCTCGACCTTTTCGCCCGGCGCCGCCTGATAGACGATGCGCTTCTGGTCGGATTCGCCTCCGCGCGGTGGCTTGATGCGTTCGCGGTAAACGCCTTCATGCACGGTGATCACATCGCCCGGCTGCGCGAGATCCGCAGCGCGCTGGATCGTGCCCAGCGGAGCCGCCCGCGTGCCGGGGTTGACGTCGTTGCCGCTTGGAGCGACATGGAAGTCGGCGGCGTGCAGCGCACCCAGCGGAACCAGCAGCAGGGCGGCGGTGCGAACTGTGAGAGTGTATCTTGTTGTTTTGTTCATTGGGGGATTCTCTTTCGCACGTAGGTGGGTAACCGTGCGGCTCTTGGCAGTCGGCCGACTCATCAGCCCCCCATTGTAACGGCGCCGAACGACGTGTCAAAACACTTTGGGAAGCTCGGACGCGTTGACCCCCCGCGCGGGAGGGGGTAGAGTTGCACCCCTCCCAAATTGCTCAGAGGACATCTGATCGGGTGCACGACGCGCCCGAGGAATGGGTGGTATTTCGAGACCTGTCACAAAGGCATGAGTAGATGAAACACATCCACCTGCGGAATGTAATTCCTCGATCCGATAGAGGTCTGTCTTAGCTCGCACAAATAGCGCTTTGCCGGAGACGGCGGGCGAAGCATGCATCTCGCCATCAAGGTGGTTCTTGGCAAGCTCGGTGTACTTGCGGCCCGGCTCGATCACCGTGGCGATTGCGTCGTGACTGAAGAAGTACGCGCGACCGTCTGCATAGATAAGCGAGGCAGAGAAATTGCCCCCCAAGCGCTCCCGCCAGATCACCTCTCCCGACTTTGCGTCAAGGCACACGGCGATGCCGTCGTCGTTCACGAACAAGACTGTCCCGTCGACGAGCAAAAAGGACGGTGTGCGCGGCGCGCCCTTTCGCACACGCCAGACGATGGCGTCTTCGTCCAGCTCACCGATGCCGCCCGGCTTGAGAGCCCAAAGCTCAGGAAACTCGTGATCGATCACCACATATAGAAACCCATCGTGATAGACCGGCCGCGGCACAATCGAATTGCCGCGGACGTTTAGCTTCCACAGCTCTCGGCCACTCTGCGGATCATGCGCAAACAGAGCCCGGGAGGCCCGCGTGATCATCTCCAGCCGATCACCCGCCCGGTATACAGTCGGCGTGCCATAGCCCTTGCGGCGCCCGTAAGGGACTCTGCTCAGATCAACGGTACGGTCCGTTTTCCAGGCTGTCTTGCCGGTTCTTTTGTCGAGCGCGACAACGTATTGCACGTCACAGCCGTCAACGGTGAAGATCAGAAGATCGCCGTGCAGAATCGGCGACGCACCAGGTCCCATCTCGTAGTCACAATTCAAGTCGCGTCTGGTCCACAGGATCTCTCCCGTTTGCGTGTTCAGACATGCCGTTCCGTACGTGCCGTAATGCACGTAGACGCGGCCATCTTCGATGACTGGAGTGGGCGAAGCATAGGAATTCACCTTTGCGATGCTTTCCGGTTTAGTAACGCCGAACACCTTCACGTCGTGCGTGACAGATCCGGAATCCTGATCAACGCACACCGCGAACAAACGCTTGCCGTCCTCGGTGGCAGTCGTCAACCAGATCTGTGTGCCCCAGATGACGGGCGACGACCAACCGCGATCATGAATGGGAGTTTTCCAAGCGATGTTCTCGGTCTCGCTCCAGGTAAGCGGCGGCCGAAGAATAAGTTGTGGGAGGCGACTCTGTCGGCGACTGCACATTGCCGCACGTTTGTCGCCGACAGAGTCGCCTCCCACAAGAAAACGGGAAGTTATTTATCGGCCGATCCTAAGCGGCAGACCGACGGCATCGCTCACGCCGTTGCCAGTCGGACCGCGAAACTGCGGCCAGTTGTCGCCCGCCGTGGCGTATTGAGTCAACAATGCGAGAACGATCATCGATAGGGCCCGTTGCATCAGTCAGCCTCCGGGTGAACGGCAAAAATCAATACATGATGACTACGCGCCATTGTAGATTGGGCGTTGACGTGAAGCCGTAGACTCAAGGAGCTGGCCCCGCGTGGCTGGCAGCTGCCGGCCAAGAGAGCGGGCAGCCAGGATCATCCGGAGATGCCTCGAAACACATGTTGTTCCCGGCAGACTAGACCGCACCTGCGATTCGAGTGACTATTCGTGGCGCAGTGCTTCGATCGGATCCATGTGAGCTGCTCGGCGAGCCGGGTAGACTCCGAAGACGAGTCCCACGCCAAGAGAAATGAACAGCGCCAGTGCCACGGACCACGGCGCGATACGCGGTTCGAGTGTGTAAACGATGGGCGGCAAAAGGTCAGGCGACATCATCGTCAGCCCAGCGCGCACGCCTCGAAACAACGGACCACATAAGAGGCCGAATAAGACTCCCACAAAACCGCCGATCGCCGTCAGCACAACCGTCTCGGTGAGAAACTGTTGGATAATGTGCTGGCGTTTTGCGCCTAAGGCCCGACGAATGCCGATCTCCCGAGTCCGCTCAGTCACCGTGGCAAGCATGATGTTCATGATGTCAATCCCGCCCACGAGCAGTGAGATGCCGGCGATAACCACAAGCAAGACATTGAACATGGCCCGGGTTCTTTCCGCCTGCCGCAATAACTCCTTGGGCACAACAACCGCGTAGTCTTCGTTCTCGTGATACTTTTTGAGCAGCGTTTCGATAATCGTCGCCGTTTCGTCAACATCGTCGATGCTATCGACGGTCACGGTGATCTGGCTCAACTCGACGCATTCCCCCCGAAACTCGCCGCCAACACGCTCCATTACAAGATCGCCAACGCGATGGCCGAGTGTCTTCAGGGGGATATAGGCATCCAGGTTGTAGTCGCGGGCATCCAGGCTGCCGCCGATCGCGGCCGAAGCCGTGCGCGGCTTGGTTTGACCGATCACCACGTAGAATTCGCTTCCCACCCAAATCGTCTGGCCAATCGGGTTCTCAAAGGGAAAGAGCCGCCTTGCCGTATCGTCGGCCAGTACAACGACCTTCTTACCGCGGTCGCGCGGAGTGAGCCATCGCCCACGGGCAATCTCCAATTGATTGAGCTCGAGGTGATCCTCGACGCAACCCACGAGTTTGGCGTCGGCCGTTCGGTTTCCCAGGCGCAGCTCGAAGCGAAGTTCACGCATCGGAACTGCGCGGCGAATGCTCGGAATGTTCGAGACGATTCGTTTGTAGTCGTCCCGCAACAGGCCGTAGGTCTTAACGCGGCTGTTGCTGTCCTGTGCATCGCCGCCTAAATTCGGCTCCTTGCTCCGAACGATGATGTTCGTCGCGCCGAGCTCCATGATCTGTTGCTGTGCCCGCTGGCTGACACCTTCTCCCATCGCCACTAACCAGATCACTGTCGTCGTGCCGATGAAGATGCCCAATGCAGCCAATCCGGCCCGCAGTTTCTGAAGCCGTAGGCTCTTTAAGCCTAGTTGAATGGTTCGGAGGAAGGAGCTGTTCACGAATTCATCGATTGCCGATCAAGAGGCAATGCGTGGTTGTTGGTAGAATGAAGGTGGCCGGCTGCCACGGATCGACGCCCAAGTGGAAACATGAAGTTGCCAATCACGCGGCAGGCCGACCGTGTCTGTTGCTGGCAGTGGTTGCACCACCCTGCGATTATTCCGGCTTGGCTTTCTGCAGGCGCTTCATTGCCGCGTCGAGCTCACTCGCGTCAACCCTGCCGTCTTTGTTCGTATCGGTCATGTCGAAGGAGTGCCGGTCCTTCTCCGCGTATTCGTCAATGGTCAAAACGCCATCGTCGTTCTTGTCAGCAAGCTTGATAATCTGGGCGCCGGTTGTTTTCGGTTGCGACGCCGCTTGCTTAGGCTTGGCCGGTTGCGGTTTAGTCTCCTGTTTCTCTGAGTCTCCGGCTGGCTTGTCGGAACTCGCATCCTGTGGTTTCCTCTTGCCCGCAGACTCCGTCGAATCTCGCTCGTCTGGCTTTGTTTCATCGAAAGGCTTCAGTG
>CAZUAM010000241.1:0-9754 GCA_964618095.1 uncultured Planctomycetaceae bacterium
CGGAAAATCAACGAGGTGGCGGGCCATCTGAAGGACACGCTCTACGAGTTCGTCACCAAGTTCGGAATCGACATCCTGGTGGCGGAGAACGCCCTGTGTCTGCCGATGCACATCCCTTTGGGGGTGGCCCTGACGCACTTTATTGCGGAGACGGGGATCCCCACGATTGCCCACCACCACGATTTTTACTGGGAGCGCCCGCGGTTTTCGGTCAATTGCGTGCAGGACTTCCTCACGATGGCGTTCCCGCCCACCCTGCCGACGCTGCAACACGTGACGATCAACTCCTTTGCCCAGGAGGACCTCTCGTGGCGGAAGGGCGCGTCTTCGATCCTGGTGCCCAACGTGCTGGACTTCGAGCATCCGATCTCCGAGAAAGAGGCCAAACTATCGGATTTCCGGGAGCAGATCGGGCTGGAACCGGACGACGTGATGCTGCTGCAACCTACGCGGGTGGTCCCGCGGAAAGGCATCGAGCATTCGATCGCCCTGGTGTCTCAACTGAAGAATCCGAAGTGCAAGCTGGTCGTCTCGCACGAGTCGGGCGACGAGGGGCTGGAGTACCAGGACGCCTTGATCGAGCTGGCGGATCAATCGGGGGTGGATCTGCGATTTGTTCACGCCAAGACGCCGACGGTCAACCCGTTCGGCCTTCGCCAGGAGACGGGCACGTCGCTGCAGGAGGTTTACGCCCAGGCCGACCTGATCACCTATCCCAGTCTCTACGAGGGTTTCGGCAACGCGCTGCTGGAGGCTTTCTACTTCCGCAAGCCGGTGCTGGTCAACCGCTACGCGACGTTCATCTCCGACATCGAGCCCAAGGGCTTCAAGGTGATCACCATGAACGGCTTCCTCACGCGAAACGTGCTGGCGCAGGTCCGGCAGGTAATCGCCGATGAGAGCTACCGCCAGGAGGTGGTCGACCACAATTTCGAGCTGGGCAAGAAGTTTTTCAGCTACTCGGTGCTGCGGCGCAAGCTCCGCTCGCTGGTCACGGCGTTTTCGGGCTTGGACGACCTCTAGCCGCCGCCCGGAAGCGGATTGACTTTCTCGGGGATCACTCGTAGCATGAAGGTGGAGAGTTGGGGAATGCGCAGGATTCGGGTGTATCTCGATACGTCGGTATTCGGTGGTGTCTGCGACCAGGAATTCGTCGACCCCCACCGGTCGCTTTTTTCGGGGTGTCTTGGCCGGTAGGTACATTGTGCTCTTGTCCGAAGAAACCGTGCGTGAGTTGGGGGACGCTCCGCAGGCGGCAAGGGACGTGCTGAATCGAATCCCGCCGGATTCCATGGAGCGTGTTACGATGGGCGCGGAGGTGGAGGCCTTAGCCCAGGCATATGTGTCGGCTGGAGTGCTAGGGCACGCTAATCAGACTGACGCGTTGCACGTTGCTGCTGCTACGGTGGCCCGGGCCGACCTGGTCCTGAGCTGGAACTTCAGGCACATCGTCAACTACAATCGCATTCGCGGGTATAACGGCGTCAACGCCCTGAACGGGTATCCGCCGATTGAGATACACAGCCCGCTGGAGCTCGATCATGGGGACGAAGGCGAAGACGTTTGATTGCGTCCAGATGAAACATCGCGCGCAGGAGAAGTTGCGGGCCGAATACGAAGCCCGACGTGAAGAGTTCGACTCGTATTCGGAGTTTCTCGCCACCACGATCAAGGAAGATCCCTGGCAGCGGCAGTTGTGGCAAAGGATTTCCACTCCTGCCGAAGTACAGACTCGGGCCACACAGACAAGGTAGACAAGTCCTTGCGGAACCGTGGGTGGGCCGTGGCGATCAGAGGTCTCCCAACGAAGTCTATTGTGCCTGCGGCAGCAGCGCAAGCAGGTTCTGCTGACCATCCAGCGGCAGCGGATCTCTTGCCTTGGCTCTTGCCCAGGGTGCGCAGGTTGGACCATTGGGACTCGTGATTGGCGTGGCTCTCGCCCTGCTCAAGTCTCGCAACAGATAGCCGGCAATCACCGGCTGGCCACGCTGCGGTGTGCGTCCCCGGCCATCGTGGTGGTTGTGAGGGCGGCAGCGCAGAAGCCCAGGAAGCTAGCCATGATCCGGCAAAGAGGTCCGTCTATCGTGCGGACTCAAGTCGCTTGATCAACTCGCCGCGCCTTTGAAACACGCTGACTCCCTGCCGGCGAATCGGTGCTTCGCACTCCGCGCTGGAGAGATCCCAGGTCTCGTTCATGAAGCTGTATACGCGGCCCCAGTAGAGTCCCCGCATCGACTCGACCAGGCGGGCCGTGTCGTTGCAGGCGGGAAAGGCCGCGATCACGTCGAACAGCACGTCGACCCAGAAGTCCGTGTCGATCTGCGGCCCGTCGGTCTCGGCAAAAGTCTGCTCGACGCGGCGGGCCACTTCCGGGCTGAGGTATTCTTGCAGCACGTCGTTCGTGGCGCGGAAACCCTCCACCGCGTTGCGGCGGATTATCTCCCGGTCTACGTCCAGATCCTGGGCCTCGCCCAGCTCTTGCAGGCCGAACACCGGGGTCTTGCTGACCGAACCCACCGATTTCCAGGTCTTGAACGTGTTGGCAACCGTCAACAGGGCGGTGCTGACCACCTGGATGAACATCGGGCCGAGTTTCGGGGCGCTCGGCTTGTGGACCTTCGAACCCAGGCCCACCTGGGCGATCTTGAAACCTCCCAGAAGGGCCTGCATGGTCATGAAAATGTCCACCCCGTACTGATGGGTCGTACGGTGCCAGGGGACCGAGACGACGTGGCGGGCGAGCCGGGCGGAAAGGGCAAAATCACCGCCAATCGGCTGGCGGATATCCTGCCCGAAGATCCCGTAGATCAACGGGTAACAGATGTTGTTGGTGATCGTTCCGTCGTATTTGTGCCGCGAATACAGCGGCGTGAGATAGTCAAATCCCTCCTCCAAAACGGGGCTGACCATGTAGTTGATCCACTCGGGAGTGATCGAGATCAGATCGGCATCGACACAGACAATCGCCCGGGCCCCGAGCGAATAGAGCTTGCGAAAGGCGTTGGCGAAGTTCCAGCCTTTTCCCGGCGTGTTTGGGGGAGTGGTGATGTAGATCTTGGGCACCCGGGTTTGCGTCCCCAGGAAGACCTCTTCCGTTTTGTCGGGCGAGGCATTATCGGCGTTGATGATCACGCTTTTCTTGTCCGGAAAGTACTTCTTCAGACCTTCCGAGACGACTTTGGTGGGATGGGCGATGGAGTCTGCTTCCTTGTAGGACGGGATGACCACCGCGATCTCGGCTTCCGTAACCTTGTCTTGGTTGACTTCTCGTTCAAACATGGCCTGATTGCGGTTTGCAGGGGGGTTAGTGCGGGAAAACAAACGTGCGGCATCCCAAGGGGTGCCCTGGTATAATCCGGCCTGTCCGGCGTGTCAAGCTTGGCTGGCACTCCGAACAACGCGGGGCGTCTTCGGCGGAGCGGCCGGTAGGCGGCGGCACGGATTGCCCAGCCCGCCTTCCAGCACGGTTCCCCACCAGGCGCCCCCTGACCTGGCCCCCTGCCAGGTGGCCAGGCTGGCGCTCCAGCCTCCTGCGGCCGGGCAGTTGCGGCGATCGCCCGGGCCGCAGCCGGCGGGCTCTTCGCCCCAACTGCAAATTCTGAAGCCGCAACCCCCGCCAAACCGCCAGCGGCCGGCGTGCCTCCGATTGACGACCGGCCGGCTGGGTGTTATCTTCCAGGTAGGCGGTTTGTTTGGTGGTTTCGTACAGTCCTCAGCAAAGGGTGATTTGAAAATGTCTTATCGCGTTGTCCGTTTTGGCGTGGTGGTGGCTTGCGTGGGACTCCTGGCCGGTTGGGGTTGTTCGCAGCGTCCGTCCCGGATACATCCGCCGCCAATCGACGCCTCGGCCGCCGGCAGGCTGGCAATTGAACAGTACGACACGAACGGGGACGGATTGATCGGGGGTGACGAGCTGGACAAGGCCCCGTCGCTTAAGGCCTCCATGAAGAACCTGGATAAAAACACCGACAAGAAGGTCAGTGCGGAGGAGATCACCGCCCGAATCGAAAAGTGGCAAGATGAAAAGGTCGGCAAGACTTCGCTGATGGTCACGGTGACCAGCCGTGGCCAGCCGCTACCAGGGGCCACCGTGAGATTCGTGCCCGAGAAGTTCCTCGGCGACGAAGTCCAGGCTGCTGAGGGAAAAACCGACTCCGGGGGGTTTGCCGACCTCAGCGTGCCGCTGGACCCCAATGATCCAAAGGACGTGCGGGGCGTGCACTGCGGCCTGTTCCGCGTGGAGATCTCCAAGAAGGTTGGCGGCAAAGAGACGATCCCGGCCAGGTACAACACGCAGACGATCTTTGGCCAGGAGGTCTCCAACGACGCCGCAGGCATCCAGGAAGGGATCAAGTTCAACCTCCAGTAGTCCGGCCTTTGGGTCGCAGCACAGGCGGCAGGAAACCGCCGGCGCTTTCAGAGCGGCAGCGGGAGAAACGGTGGTCGGCGGCGCGCCGCCGATGATCAGAGCCGATGCGTGACCTGGACGACCTGTTTGCGGCCCTGGAGAGAAGCGAGTTTCGCAGCCGCTTCCGCCTGGGACCGAAAGAACGGGCGTATCTGCACGAGAAGACGCTGGCGGTGATCCTGGAACACGGCCGGCGGTTCGTCATCGGCCGATTGGCCCCGGCCCAGCCCGCGGCTGACGGCCGCCAGACGCCCATGCGTGGCCATCCGGTCTTTGTTGCCCAGCACGCCACGGCCACCTGCTGCCGCGGCTGTCTGGCCAAGTGGCATTACATCAGCCAGGGCAAGCCGCTCTCGGACGAGCAGATTGACTACGTGCTTTGGGTCATCGAAACGTGGTTGAAGGCAGAGGACCCGGCGGTTGAGGATTGAGGCGAGCCGCCGGGATAATCCCGGTGCCCGTTGGCGCTCCCGTAGGGTTCTGTCATCCTAAACTGGACTTCCTTTGTTTGCTCCGTAGCCTTTCAAACAGGAGGTATGTGAGCCATGTTCCATCGTCTTGCACTCTTTGGGGTCGTTCTCTTGGCCGTTGCAGTAGTGGCCGGCTGTGGGCGGGCGGAACGTCCACCGCAGGTGGAGCCGCCCGCCGCCGACGCGGAACCGCCCGCGGACGAGGCCCAACCGGTGGCTCCGACCGAGGAGGAACTGCGGGCAAGCCGCCCCCCGTCGGCCGGCCCGAAGGGCTTGGTCGGCGACACTCCGCCAAAGCTGTCGCCGCTGGGCATCGACGCGGAAGCAGCCGGCCGACTGGCAATCGGACAGTATGATAACGACAAGTATGGGTTTATCGCGGGCGCCGTGCTGGACAAGGCCCCCGCGCTGAAGGCCTCGATGAAGAACGTGGATACCAACGGGGACAAGAAAGTCAGCGCGGAGGAGATCACCGCCCGGATCCAGAGGTGGCAGGAAAGCAGGGTCGGCAAGATGTCGCTGATGGTCACGGTGACCCGCGGCGGCCGGCCGCTGGTAGGGGCCACCGTGAAGTTCGTGCCCGAGAAGTTCCTCGGCGAGGCGGTCAAGGTCGCCGAGGGAATAACCGACGAAGAGGGGTACGCCGATCTGAGCGTGCCGCTGGACCCCAATGAATCGAACATCCGGGGCGTCCACTGCGGCCTGTACCGCGTGGAGATCACCAAGGAGGGCGTCGACATCCCGGCCATGTACAACACCCAGACGATTCTTGGCCAGGAGGTCTCCAACGACGCTGCGAACATCCAGGAAGGGATCCAGTTCGACCTGAGGTAGGTCGCCTTACTCTTTCAGTGCCGCGACCAGATCGAGCATGGCTTGCTTGCCATCGCCGAAGTACATCAGGGTGTTCTCGGCGGTGAACAGCAGGTCAGGGCGCTACCCGCGCTTCTCGAATTGCCAGACGTCCAGCACGCGGACGATGCGATCCTCTGGGACGATCTCGAAGGTCACGCCCAGCGGCAGCACCAAGAGGATGCGGCGGCCATGGGCCCGCGACTCGCCTGCTTCGGCCGGAGCGACTCGCAGCCGCGAGTCGATCTCTCGAGCGGCTTCCGTCACCTCACGGCGCCGTGCCGTATTCATCCAGAGTTCCGCCAGTTCCTGCTCGGCCGCCGGAACCCAAACCACGGTGTAGCTCATCCCTGTTTGTGCAAATCTTCCAGAATCTCGGGCAAGGAACGCCCCCCTCCCTGCTGGCTGCGACGCCGTAGTTCCTGCTCACTGGTGGGCGATTCGACGCGCTGGTAGGCCGCCTGGTCCACGGCTGGTGTGAAATAGCCCAAAACGCGGCCAGACTCGTCGCACAACTCCACCGGCGAGTCGAAATTGTGCAGCTTGGCCCGCAAGATGTCGTCTACCGTAATCCTCACCATCGAACTGCCACCGGACGAGCTATTGAAGTGTCAACCACCGAGCCGAGCGAACCGTCGCAACAGGCGATCTGCGGTGAATGCGGACGATGTATTATATCACGCTGCCACCTGTGCGCTAAGCACGAGACATCGGCACATAGCAGACTCGCGGAAACCGTCGCACTGGCGTTCACGCGCCGGTTGGCCCCATGTCGGGGGGTAGGTCCCTCATGCCGTGCCGACAGAACGGCTCAGGCCGTGTGGGGAAGCTCGGTCCGCGCGTGAAGGGCATCCACGTTGGATAGGCCGGTCTTGGGGCCACGCGTTTCGTGCGCCCGATCCGACTGTGGCCACCGCAATTCACCGGCGCGCCCGCTACTCCTTTAGCGGGGCTGCGGATAGAATTATTATGGAGGCTGGTTGTCGAAGGAACCCCCGCTGCGGGGTGGAATGCCTGGCCGTCCCGGGCTTCTCGCGCGATGGCGGCGGGAAGCCTTGCCCGGTTTTCCAGTAGGAGGTAGACTACAAAGCTTCGGAGGCTGCAACAAGACAGGGAGCACCGTAGGGTGGGTGCTGGCACCCACGCGAGTTTGCGGTTTTCTGCGGGGATCGCGCGTGGGTGCCAGCACCCACCCTACGCATGTCTGTGCTTGTGCTACAGACTCAGTTTTCAGTGCAGTTGGGTGAGCAGGGAATATGACAGTGACCAAGACGTACATGGCCAAGCCGGCAGAAGTCGAGCCCAAGTGGTGGCTGGTCGACGGCACGGACAAGGTGGTGGGCCGGTTGGCGAGCGATATCGCGGTGATCTTGATGGGCAAGCATCGGCCCACGTACACGCCCCACGTGGATACCGGCGATTTCGTGGTGGTGATCAACGCCGAGAAGGTGGTGTTGACGGGCAAGAAGTGGGAGCAGAAGGAGTACACCTGGTACACGGGTTATCCGGGGCTGAAGAGCGAGACGGCCGCCCGGCGGATGCGGCGCAAGCCGGAGATGATCCTCCGGGAGGCAGTCCGCCGGATGCTGCCGAAGAACAAGCTGGCCACGAAGATGCTCTCCAAGCTGAAGATCTACATCGGCGATCAGCACCCCCACCAGGCCCAGCAGCCGCAACCGAAGGAACTCGGGAAGAAATAATTACAGGGGGCGACTTTTGTCGCCGATTCCCCCGTTTAGCAGCCGCCGGCACGGCGGCTTGGGGTCGGCGGCCGGTGTCGCCCCCTGATAGGTGAAACAAATCACGATTCGAAGGATACCCATGGCAACAGCCACGAACAACGACACGTTGGGAACCGGGCGGCGGAAGAGTTCGGTTGCCCGGGTCCGGATCCGGGCAGGTGCGGGCAAGATCACGGTCAATCAGCGCTCCTTGGACGATTACTTCTACAGCGAGCAGCACCGCAAGGCCGTTTTGGCCCCCCTGGTACATACGAGAATGCGCGACCAAGTGGACGTGATCGTGCGGGTAGGCGGAGGTGGGATCACCGGGCAGGCCGACGCCTGCAAGCTGGGCATTGCTCGGGCGCTGAAGGTGTACAACGCCGAGCTGGAAGACGGCCTGCGGGATTCCGGCCTGCTCACGCGCGACGGCCGGATGAAAGAGCGCAAGAAGTACGGGCTGCGCGGCGCCCGACGCGGCACGCAGTTTTCCAAGCGGTAGCCCGGGTTTCCCTCCCGCTGCAAGACGCGAAGCGTTGGTCGGCGAGCCCCGGGAAACTCGGCCAACTGGGGGCTCGCTGCGCTCGACCCCAGCCACCCCTCGCTCAAATTTGGAAGTACTGAATTTGTGCGAAGCACACTTCGGGCCGTTCCGGCAAATTGGACCTGTCCCCTTTTGCCTGCAGAATCCGTGATACCGATTTGGCGCAACGTCCGCCGACCTCTGTTTGGCTCGTCGGCAGCGTCATTCGAAGCGGAGCTTCCAGAAAATGCGTTCCCAAGCCGGAGCTTGGGAACGAGAAAAGAAAAGCCGGAGCTTGGGAACGAGAAGAAGGCGGGGCAGGGGAGTTTTCCTCGGGAAGGCTTTGAGAGCCGCGAGAACCCGTGATTGGCTGGCCAAGTCGCAAAACCACGAAAGGAGCACTCACGATGTACGCCTGTCGAACTTGTGCGGCACCAGGTTGTTCGATGAGACTGAGCCGCCGGAATTTCCTGGCCGGTGCGGGTGCCGCCGCGGCGGCGGCCGAGACGGGGCTGTTCGAGTTCGCCTCGTCGCTGTTCGCAGGGCCGCCGAAGCCCGCCGGCAAGCCGGTCGTGAACGTCGTGTTCATTCGGCCGGAAAAACCTCTCACAGTGAGCTGGCCCGGCGGCAATTGCGACACCGACGCACAGCAGGCCTTGTTCACGAAAACCCTCATGAACGCCGCCGAGAAGCTCGGGGTCCAGCTTCAGGTCAGGGCCAAGCCGATGCTCAAGCCGGAAGAGGTCAACGCCTACATCGAGGGGCTCAAGAGAGCACCGCCCGACGGTCTCATCGTCGGCGCCATGTGCCTCTTTCGCTGGGGACCGGTCAAGCAGATCGTGCAGAATCGAGGTGACATCCCGACGATCATCTATAGCCACTTAAGCGGTTTCACGGGAAACCTGCAACTCGGGCGCAAGACGCCGGGGGTTCTGATGGCCGCCACCCAAAGCGTCGAGTGGCTGGAGATGGCCGTGCGGATGCTCAATGCCATCTGGAGGTTGAAGAACACCCAGATCCTGGATACTCGCCGTGGATTCAGGGGCACACACGAGTTGGGTACGAAGTTCGTTGGCTGCAAGGTGGATTGGCAACAGGAAATCAAGAAGACCAAGGAGACGGACGAAGCCCACGCCATCGCCGACTTCTACGCCAAGAATGCCAAGCAGATTGTCGAACCGACCAAGGCCGAGATTATCGAGGCCGCGATACAGTACGGCGTGCTCCGCCGACTGATGGCGGAGCAGAACTGTCAGGGCATCTCGCTGGCGGGCTGCCTGATCACAAAACCGCCTTGCCTGGCCGCCTCAAAGCTCCGCGACGAGGGCATCGTGGCCACGTGCGAGGGCGTCAACTACGCCTCCGTCGGCTCATTGCTGACCTTCCTGCTCTTCAACCGGCCCACGTTCATCCAGGATCCGTCGCCTAACACGATCAACAATACGCTGATCGGCGCGCACTGCACCTCGCCCACCAAGCTGGAGGGTTGTGACAAGCCCTATCGCGCGCCGTACCAGATTCGCGACTATCATTCACGCGAGGGGGTTGCGATGCAGGTCCTCTGGCCGGAGGGCAAGCCGGTTACGTTCATCCAACTCGGCTGGCCCAAGAAGACCATGATGATCGGCCGAGGTCGCGTGGTTTCCAATATCGCTCAGCCCCCCACCGGTTGTTGCCGAACGGCGGTCGAGATCAGGGTGGACGGTTGCCCGGATACCCGCGACGTGAAGGGCTTTCACCAGTTGTTCATATACGGCGACCTGGAGCGTCCGTTCAAGCA
>CAZUAM010000242.1:0-9742 GCA_964618095.1 uncultured Planctomycetaceae bacterium
CGCCCAGCGGCCCACGGCCGTGGGGCCCCACCGAATAAAACGGCAGCCGCAGCTCGTCGGCGGCCGCCTTATCGTACGGAATCACGTAGACCAGCTCGGGCCGCGCGCCCGTTTCATCGCAAAACGTGTGCAACCATTGGGGCCAGTATTGGCGGTCGCCGGTGAGTTGGCACTGGTTGAACAGCACCACGATGGGTTTGTCGGCCTCGACCGCGGCGCGGAAGAACTGTTTGACGGCCGCGTCGTTGTACTTCTGCTGGGTCAGCACGGCCAGCAGCAGGTCGGCCGCCTGGCGGATCGCCCGGGCACGCTGCCAGTTGACCGCCACGTCGGAGTCTACGTCCGGGGCGTCGATCAGCAACAGCCGCGGCGGCATCTGGGGACCGGCCTGCCAGAAGAGCCGGTTCTCGGGCGAATCGTGCAGCGGATCGCCGGGCGACTGCCACGGCCGCAGGTCGAACTGCTCGAATAGTTGGCCCAGCACGGCCGGATCATCGACACCGGGAGGCACCAGGCAGACCGGATGCTTGGTGTGGGCGGCCAGGGGACTTACGCCGCTGGCCACCTGGCCGGCCAGATGGTTGAAGATCACCGACTTGCCGATGTTCGTCCCGCCCACGATCCCCACCACCAGCAACGGCTGGGCCTCGAGTTGCGGCAGGAGCTTATTCCGCAGCAACTCGAACCATTCCTGCCCCTGGGGGGGCTCCACGCCGATCGAGGCCGCCGCGCCCTGCAAGGCCGCCAGGGCACGATCCAGCCGTTTGACTTCGCCGGCGAAGGCTCGGTAGTCGTTGTTCATGGAGTCAGGTTTTGATCAGATCCGCAGAGGGCTTCCGGTCAACCCGCATTGGAAACGTAGCATTTCGTTTCCGGGGGCGTTTTGGTCGGGCGGGAGACGACCATGAAGCTTATCCCAAGATCCATGCCCTTGCCAGGGGGACCCGATCGGGTAGACTGGCCCCTGTGGCAGCCCGGGAGGGCTTTCTGGAATCGGGGAGATCTGTTCCCGTCATTCCTTACTGGTGGGGATCCCAACCATGCCGATCGTTTTCACCTGTCCACACTGCGGGCTTCAGACCAATGGGCCGGATGAGTACGGGGGCAAGAGTGGGCCGTGCGCCGAGTGCGGCCGTCAGATCACGATTCCGCCGCTGGGGCCTCCCGCCGGTCCCGCCCCCGCCTTCCGCCCGCCGCCCGACATTGGCGACGACCCGGCCATCCGGATGCTGATTCCGGTGGGGCGTTCGGGTCTGGCAATCGCCGCCGGCTACGCCGGCCTGTTAGCCCTGATTCCTTTCCTGGCTCCCATCGCACTGTTGCTGGGCATCCTGGCCGTCCGCGACCTGAAGAAGCACCCGGATAAGCACGGTATGGGCCAGGCCATCTTCGGCCTGGTCATGGGCATCATCTTCACGCTGGTGCCACTCTTCTTTTTGATTGCCGCTGCGTTTGTGTCCAGTCCGTGGTTTGTGGCCGGTCCGTGATGAGCAGCGAGCTTTGAATCGGTTAACCGCGTAGCAGCCGCAGTCTAACCGAAAAGCGCATCGGCATCACGAGCCCCATGCAGGACTCGCTCAATACGCGCCGTGTCGGCCTCAGGCCGGTAGTAGATGGCGTAGTTGCCTACTGAGAATACTCGCAGCCCTTCGACAAGCTGGTCCCGCGACGCTCCGAGAAGTGGAAAGCGGGCAAGGGTATTGCACTTCTCCTTGAGCGTTTCCACGAAGCGGATCGCCGCCGGCGGGTTGTCGCGGGCGATGTAGTCGAGAATACCCTCCAGGTCTTCGACGGCCATCGGGGAGAACAGAGGTTATTTCATTGCCGGCCTTGCCGAGCCAGTTTGTGGGCCTTCTTCTCCAGGCGGCGAAAGACCTCGCTGCCAGGAACGGACGGACCGGAATCAATGCCAGCCTGAATGTCGCGTTGCAGTTCTCTGCGCCGTTTCAACAGGCGTACGGCCTCATCAAGCAATTCCGTTCGATTCTGGTACGCCCCCGACTCCAGCTCGTGCTGAATGAACTGCTCGTTTTCCGGAGAAACCTCGCTCGCCATGGCCCTCTCCTTTCAGATTCTCTTGCCTGCTTTGAGTCTACCACAAGCCGGCAGCGGGAGTCAAAGCCAGGCCTGCACACTACCGGTCTATTCACCGATCAAGTGCCTGCTGAAGATCGGCGATCAGATCGCCGGGGTCTTCGATGCCGACCGACAGACGGACCAGTCCCGGCGGGATCCCTGCCTGGCGGAGCTGCTCGTCGCTCAAGGGGGCATGGGACATCGAGGCGGGGTGTTCGATCAGGGTTTCCACGCTGCCGAGGCTGACGGCCAAGAGGGCCAGCCGCGTCGATTCGACCAGGCGGGTGCCTGCCTCCCGGCCGCCGGACAGCTCAAAGGCCACCATCCCGCCGAAGCCGCTCATCTGCCGAGCGGCCAACTCCTGCTGCGGGTGGCTGGGCAGTCCGGGATAGATCACCCGGGATACGGCCGGGTGCGACTCCAGCGCCCGGGCGACGGCCAGGGCGTTGTCGTTGTGCCGCTGGATGCGCAAGGCAAGCGTCTTGATCCCCCGCAACAGAAGCCAGGCGGCAAACGGATCGAGGCTGCCGCCGAGCATGGTCCGCTTGTGCCAGAGCCGCTCGGCGGTCTCCGCATCGGTAACCACACAGCCGGCGATCACGTCGGTGTGGCCCGAGAGGTACTTCGTCGCGCTGTGAATGACCACGTCGGCCCCGGCCGAAAGCGGCCTCTGGTTGTAGGGGGTGGCGAAGGTGTTGTCGACCACGGTCGGGATACCCATCTCCAGCCCCAACTGGCAGACCGCGGCCAGGTCCGTTAGCAGCATGGTGGGGTTGGTGGGCGTTTCCAGGTAGAGCATCCGCGTCGAGCGTCGGGCGGCCCGGGCGAAGGCCTCGGGGTCGGTCGGATCGACGAAGTCGGCGGTGATACCCAGGGCGGGCAGATCGGCGCTGAGCACTTTGGTGGTGGCCGTGTAGAGCGAGGCCCCGGCCACCACGTGGTCGCCCGGCGCAAGTAGCCCAAGCAGCGTCGTGCTCACGGCGGCCATCCCGGAGGCGAAGGCCAGGCATTTCTCCCCGCCCTCCAGGTCGGCCATCACCTTCTCCCAGACCTCGACCGTGGGATTTCCCCAGCGGGTGTAGTACGACTGCGGCTGCGTCTGCCCGGCGTATCGGGCGATGGTGGCCGCGTCGGCCGCCCGGAACGTCGACGTCTGGTACAGCGGCGTAGCCACCGGCGGCGCGGCAGCTTCGGCCGGCGGGTGATGGACGGTCCGGGTAGCGAAGGACCGCTTCTTCTGGCGTGGCTCGGGCATGGTGAGGTTCTCCGGCCGGCGGCTTGTGGCGATCAGCCCACAGCTTACCTGCTTGGCGGGACCCGGAAAAGGTGGCCCGGCCGCTCCTTTGGCCTATCCGATAGTGCCCGGCGATGCTAGGCTGTTACGCCACGGCAGAGAGAAGGGGACTGCGTACGCCCGTTTTCATCCGCGAATTTCGCCCAAGCTGAACCTCTCTCTCGGACAGAAGAAAGGAGTGACCATGCTGAGCAGAGCTCTGTTTGCCGCAGACGGCGAAATGTCTGACCCCTTCGTGTGGATGGCCGTGATGATCGTGCTGGTGCTGATCATCTTCTTCAGCTTTCTGGCGCTGGTGCTAAAACACTACAAACGATGCCCGAGCAACCGCATCCTGGTCATTTATGGCAACACCGGACGTGGCGAAGCGCCCATCTGCATCGCCGGCGGTGCCCGGCTGGTGATGCCGCTGATCCAGGACTACGCCTGGCTGAGCCTGGAGCCGATGCAGATCGAGATCCCGCTACGCGGGGCTCTCTCCGCCGAGAGGATCCGCGTCAACGTCCCCAGCGTGTTCACCGTGGCCATCGGGACCAGCCCGGAACTGATGCAGGTCGCGGCCGTCCGGCTGTTGGGGCTGAGCTTCCGTGAAATCGAGAAGCAGGCCTCGGAGATGATCACCGGAGAGCTCCGCCAAGTGATTAGCTCGCTGAGGATCGAGGAGATCAACCAGTACCGGGAGAAGCTCCTGGCGCAGATTCGGTCTTCGGTGGAACCGGAATTGAGGAAGATCGGTCTGGTGTTGATCAACGTGGCGATTGCCGAGATCACGGACGATTCGGGCTACATCGAGGCGATCCAGCGGAAGGCCGCCGCCAAAACCGTGCAGGCCGCAAAGGAGGCCGCCGCCAAAGCCGAGCGGCGAGCCCAGTTGGAGGTCGACTTCGAGGGGTCGGTGCAGCGTTTGGTTGGCGACCTCTTGGAGCAGGGGAAGCTGAGCGAACAGGATCGCCAGCAAATCCGCCGTTTCCTGCACCTATACGAGACCGGCAAGCCGGTCGAGTGAGGGGCAGCAGCACAACGACCATGTCGACTGCTGGCGGAGACTAGATCAGCGACAAAACACTTCCCCGCGCCGTGGAGCCTGCGCTACAAATCGCCGTCGCTGTCGAAACAGCGGTCCTCCGCCGCCGAAGCGGCCCTTAGTTGATCCCCGCAAGTCTCTTGCTGCGCCTGGCGCAGCACAGCGAGCGGAATAAACTCAGACTTCCCCCCGTGCTCATCTTGCTTGAGGATGCGCTCACACGCATCTCTCAACACCGGACCATGTATCGCAGCGACGTGGTCCAGGAACCTCTGTTTCTCATCGTTCACCCGGGCACCCCTCTGAAAGCAATTGGTGTTCATGGGTCGCCATCGAAGCGGTCGCCTGAGCGCACTCGCTTCCGCCACACACAACCCCTCAAGCGGTTTGCCGCCCCTTCGGGGGGCATAATCCGCATAGGGTAAGCGACTCGGCGGCCTAATGTCAAGGCCTCTTGCCCGAGACTACACTCGGAAATGGTTCAATACTAATATACACGAAACCGCCTGGACGGCAATGCCCCCCATCTTCCGTGGGGCCACTGCGGAAACGCATGCTCCGGACTAGGAGACAGGAGGACATCGGGTAGCTTGGCGCCCGCCTGAAGAGTTGTTAGCTTAACGCCGTGACCTGACCGTGCAGGGGGGCAGGGGTCCATGCACTGGTCAGAACATCCCGTGGGGTAGGACGTGCATCCGGCGCGGAGGTGAGTCCCGTGGCCGGATATACCCGCAAGGGCCGCCACGGTCCCAGAAGCCAAACCACGCAGCCGCATGAGCACAGCCCAGAAAGGAACAGCAAATGTGGACCGTGCATCCAGATTACGCCCGCAGCCAGATCGGAACGAATGAGGTCGCGCGTTTGGGCGCGCTTCGGCGATGGCTCTACCCGGACGCCGCTGGGGAACTGAGTTTTCGCACGGCGCCTTCGCTGGTTGCCCGAAGTGAAGTCGAACTGTTCGGCATATCCATGCCCAGGTTCGCGCTTCGAGCCTATCTCACGGATCGTAGCTTCGTCAATGTCCGGCGGATCGAGACGTTTTGCAGGCTGGCGGCCTCTTGGGGGGAACCACCGCCAAGCAGGTGTGATTACGTTGACTCCTCGCGCATGAAGCGGTTAAGCCCCGCCCAGATTATCCGGCCAGGTAGCTGCATCGGCGACTCGCTCCTGGTTCCCCCCGATTGGCTGAAGGGATACCATGTGCTAGTGACTGAGCTGGGTCGCGCCTACGGCGAGCACCTGGAGGTTGAGGGAACGCCTTTCGTCAGCCACGTTCGGCTCGGAGGCGGGATGTGTGCTCAGGGGGTGTGTTACATGGCCACAGCACTGCATCAACACACGACTAGATGTATCTGCGGCGTCGCGGAGATCACAGCTTTGGCCAGCGACGAGGACGCCCCGGTGCTCGACCTTGGCGGAATGACGCCGCAGAAGATGTGCCACTACTTCAATCACCCGAAGATAGGACTCAGCGCCGCGTTGCAGACAATCCTGGTGCCTGACCAGGACGACGCCACAAGCATCGTCAGGCTCTGCGAGACACTCCGTGCGTATGCCCTCTCCGACGTGCCCGTGATCATGCTGGTGGATCTTGGACGGATGTGTGGCGTCGAATGCAGCAAGGAAGGTGAGCAGATCACGACAGACCTCAACGACGGGCACTTGTTTGGCGACAACGACCTTAGCGAGGAACTCCTGGCCATTGTGAAACGTTGCCGCGCCGCACCAAAACCCAAAATGCGCCCACACACCGTGCTTGTGGTGGGCTGCCAGAGTGAGCGAGGCGACGCCGAGGCAGAATCCTTCAAGTTCGTGCTGAACGACCCGACAACGTATCCGTTCATGAGAGTCACCTCGCGCCAGTTGGCTGAGGCGCGTTCCTACGACAAGGACCGGTGGGATCAGGCGGCACTGGGACCGATTCAGTTCATTCCAGTCACTCCACAGGAAGTACGACTCCCCCTGGCTAGTGTCGGTAAACACGATGACTCGCAACCGGGATTGGCGGACATCGCCCTACAGATCCTGACGCAGGGATGGCCATCCGATCTGCCGCACTTCACGTGGCCGACGGATCCCAAGGCGGAAACACGCTTGGTCGATCTCCATTGGTGCAAGGATCCGAATCAGATTGACCCTCGCTTCCACCGCCGCCTGGCCCATCTTGAGTTGAATACTAGAACGAGATTGGCACAACTGGTCCAGGATCGACAAATCCCGGGCAAGTGGTGCTGGATCCACACGGGGCCGGCGGACAGGGTTGACGGCGCTCGCGTCGACTCAATCTGGGTCTGGGACGCTACGGCGCCACCGCCGCCAGACTGCAGGACGCCGCCCGACCAACTCCGCAGCAAGTACCTGCTGGCCGTCCTCACTGGCGAGAACAGTGAGTGGAACCTGGTGCACACGTCCCCGAGGGCCCTGAAGCCGGCGCTAATCACATCCTTCCGTACTTGCGCCGTCCCAGACATCGCTCAAACGTGGCCCCGAGACCCAGCCCCGGACGTCGACCTCTACGCCTTCATGCAGGCGGAAGTGGACCAGTGGCTGTCCAACCAGGGATCGCTTCGGCGGCGGCGACCAGATCGCAACGACGCTGTGGCGGTGATGGCAGACTGCGCTGACAACCCGCAGGCCATCGGAAACTGGGCCGACTCCGTATGCACAATCCTCAGGAGCGACGAAAGGCCGATCGTGGCCCTGACCTCTTTCGTACCCGAGGTCACTTCCCTACAGTACGGCGCGTACGAAATGGCCTGTGACGCAGTCCGCTTCCTCGTTAAGTTCGCGGTGCAACTACGACGCAAGGGGCATCGCGGGCTGCGGACAGTCGAGTTGGTGGCGGGCTCACGCATGGGCGGCATCTGGCCGGCACCAGAAGGCCGCTACATGGCCACCCAGATGGACCCGGATGTCGCATGCCACAGGTTGCTCTCAATACTCAACCGGGCGATGTCCGACTGCGCGGGCTATCCAAGCGAAGAACGCATCGCCATCGGACTCGAGGCCGAACCGGGTCCACTGTACTCCTTGCGAGATTGGCACAGCCTGCGGAGACTCTGCCGCGAGATTGCCATGGACCCCCATCTGTCGAGATTCGTCGGTGTGAACTTGGATGTCGCCCACTGGAAACTGGCGCGCAACATCAGACCCGATGAAGTCTGGGACACGCCGGAAGTGCGGGATCGAATCGTCCACGCACATCTTGCGGGGCACCACCCTTGCAGCCACTTCGGTGATTTGCCGCCCTTTGACCTGAACGAGAAGGAAGACTTCCAGCCGTGGATTGATCTCCTCCGCCGCATCGCCGCGGACCGCAGAAACCCGGACCTACCACAGTTTAGCGGCTACGTCTCGCTGGAGCTCGAGGCGGCCAAGGATGGGGACTTGGTGGCCCTCTCCGTCGGCCAGCTCCTGGAGCTTATCTAGACCAAACTTTTCCCCGATTTCGGCGAGGTTTTCGTCTCTAAGTCATTGCCTGGCAAGCACTTGGTGGCCTTTCTGAAAATACATTTGTAGCCACTAAGTGCCCTGAATCGGGCTTGACTGCGTTGGCGAATATGCTAGATTGTCGGAATGCCAAGCAGAAATGGGCCCGTACACGTAGCCACCACGCGAAGGACCTACAAGGACAAGGTCTACGAGACCCATTTGCTCCGCCGGACCTATCGGGAGGGAGGGAAGGTCAAGCACCAGACCCTGGGCAATCTATCACACTTGCCTGCGGACCTGATCGACACGATTCGGCGACGACTCCAAGGGGAGCCGGGTCCGCCAAGTTGCGGGAGAATCGTGCGGACCTTTCCGCACGGTCACGTGGCGGCCGTCTTGGGGACGTTGCGGAACCTGGACTTCGAACGCCTCCTCGGCGCGCGGCATTGCCGAGAGCGTGACGTCGTGGTGGCGATGATCGTGGCGAGGATCCTCTCGCCGGGCTCCAAGCTGGCCACGGCTCGTCGGCTGCGCGAGGAAACCGCCAGCAGCAGCCTGGCCTTGGAGCTGGGGCTGGAGGAGGTGGAAGACAAGGAGCTCTACGAGGCCCTGGACTGGCTCCTGGCGCGGCAACGCCGGATCGAGAACAAGCTGGCCAAGCGGCATTTGCATGACGGCACGCTGGTGTTGTACGACGTCAGCGGCAGTTACTACACCGGGCGTCGCTCGGAATTGGTCCAGTTCGGTCACCCGCGCGATGGGAAAAAGGGCTTCCCGCAAATCGTGTATGGACTGCTGTGCAACTCCGAAGGGTGCCCGGTGGCGATTGAGGTATTCGCGGGCAATACGGCAGACCCCAACACGCTGGGCTCGCAGATTGCCAAGGTCCGCAAGTGGTTTGGCGTCCGGCGTGTGGTGATGGTGGGCGACCGCGGGATGATCACGCATCGGCGGATCGAGGAGGAATTGCGCGGCGTCGAGGGGCTGGATTGGATCACCGCCTTGCGTGCCGACACGATCAAGAAGCTGGCCTCCCAGGGGCTGATTCAGTTGTCGCTGTTCGATCAGCGGGATCTGGCGGAGATCGAGTCGCCCGATTTCCCGGGAGAACGGCTGATTGTGTGTCGCAACCCGCTGTTGGCCGACGAACGTGCCCGGAAGCGCGAGGAGCTGTTGGTCGCCACGGAAAAGAAGCTTGACGAGATCGTGGCAGCCACGACTCGTGCCCGACGTGCCTTGCGAGGGAAGGAGAGAATCGGTCTGCGTGTCGGCAAGGTGGTCAACCAGTACAAGGTCGGCAAGCACTTCGTGCTCGAAATGGAAGACGCGCACCTTTCGTATCGTCGCGACGAAACCAAGATTCGCATGGAAGCGGCCTTGGACGGGATCTATGTAATTCGCACGTCGGCCGGGAGCGACGCGTTCGATCCGCAGAGCGCGGTACGGGCGTACAAGGATCTCTCGAAGGTGGAGCGTGCCTTTCGCAGCATGAAGACGATCGATCTGAAGGTGCGGCCGATCTACCATTGGCTGGACAGCCGCATCCGCGCTCACGTGTTCCTGTGCATGCTGGCGTATTACCTGGAATGGCACATGCGTCAGAAGCTGGCGCCGATCCTCTTCGACGACGACGAGAAAGAAGAAGCCAAGCGGAGCCGGCGCTCCATCGTGGCTCCTGCAAAACGCTCGGTGGCCGCGCAACAAAAGGACGCGACCAAACGCACCGCCGACGACTATCCGGTACACAGTCTCCAAACGCTGCTCGACGATCTGGCCACGCTGGCCAAGAATCGAGTCTGCCTCGATGACAGCCAAGCGGAGTTCTATCAGCTAACCGAGGCGACACTTGCACAACAACACGCCTTCAACCTGCTTGGCGTGACCCCACAGCCCTCTGTGCCAATAATAGGTGAGAC